>JAKOOD010000720.1 GCA_022701635.1 Burkholderiaceae bacterium
CGGCGGCGCGCGCGATGTGGGCCTTCGTCGTCCCGCGCGTCATGCCTAGGATCGTGCCGCGCGCGTACGGGTCCCAGTGCGGCGCGCCCAGGCCCGTAAAGGCGGGCACCAGCATCACCTCGCCGCTGTCCGGCACGGACAAGGCCAGCGCCTCGACGTCGGCCGAGCGTTCGATGATGCCCAGGCCGTCGCGCAGCCACTGCACCGTGGCGCCGGCCATGAAGACGCTGCCTTCGAGCAGGTAATCGGTGCGCCCCTCGACCGTCCAGCCGACCGTGCCCAGGAGCCGGTTGCACGACACCGGCGGCGTGGCGCCGGCGTGCATCAGCATGAAGCATCCGGTGCCGTAGGTGTTCTTTACTAGCCCCTCGCGGCAGGCCTGGCCGAAGGTGGCGGCCTGCTGGTCGCCGGCGATGCCGGCCAGCGGTACGTCCCTGCCGAACCAGCGCGCATCGCACGGGCCGACCACCCCGCTGCTGGGCACGACCTCCGGCAGCATCGCGGTGGGCACGCCGAACAGGTCGAGGAGTTCCGGGTCCCAGCGCAGCGCGTGGATGTCGAACACCATCGTGCGCGACGCGTTCGATACATCGGTGACGTGGCGTCCGGTCAGCTTGAACGCGAGCCAGGCGTCGACGGTGCCGAACGCCAGTTCGCCGCGTTCGGCGCGCGCATGCGCGTCCGGCACGTGGTCCAGGATCCACGCGAGCTTGGTGGCGGAAAAGTAGGCGTCCAATTCGAGGCCGGTCTTGCGGGCGATCGGCCCGGCCTCGTCGTCGGCGCGCAGTGCGTCGCAGCGTTCGGCGGTGCGCCGGTCTTGCCAGACGATGGCGTTGTACACGGGTTCACCGGTGGCGCGGTCCCACACGACGGTCGTCTCGCGCTGGTTGGCGATGCCGATCGCGGCGACGTCGGCGATGTCGGTGCCGCTCGATCGCAAGACCTCGCGCGCGCAGGCGAGCTGGCTGGTCCAGATGTCGCGCGGGTCGTGTTCGACCCAGCCGGGCTGCGGAAAATGCTGCGGGAATTCCTGCCGGGCGCTTGCGACCACCCGACCCTGGCGGTCGAACAGGATGGCGCGCGAGCTGGTGGTGCCCTGGTCGAGGGCAAGCACGTAATTAGACATGATCGTGTGTAAAGCAGGCCGATAGGCCGGATTCTGTGTAGTGGTTTCCCTTGCGGGACGCCCCTATGACAGCCATTCCTCTAGGCGCCGAATTACTCCGGCGCTCAAGCTTCCTACCCGCACGCTCCGCGAGCAACATCAACGCGTGCCTATTTGGAATTGCTCCAGGTGGAGGTTACCGCGTTTCACCGTAACTGAATACGCTCGTCTCTGTGGCCCTATTCCTCGCCTTATACCTGGCTTGCGCCCGGCTTTCAGCGGACGGCCGTTAACCGTCACCCTGCTCTATGGAGTCCGGACCTTCCTCCCGCCCACGACCTTGCGGCGTGGACCAGCGGCTGTCTGGCCTGCTTCACGGGCAGTATTGTACCTCATAGCCGCCAACAAGCTTAAGCAACATCAAACCGGGGTCAGAGCCCGAATTCTGGAAATATACTTTTGGCTATTGCCAAAAATCGGGCTCTGGCCCCGGTTGCGTGTTTTGCTGCCATTTCTGACATTTCGTGTCGCCATTTCAAAAGCCGCCGCCGTGGCGCTCGCATAGAATGCCGCATGCCTCTTCGATAAGGATGACCTCACCATGACGCACCCCTCCCGCAGCGGCGGCCAGATCCTGGTCGACGCGCTCCAGGTCCACGGCGTGGACACCGCCTTCGGCGTCCCCGGCGAAAGCTATCTCGACGTGCTCGACGCGCTGCACGAGTCAAGCATCCGCTTCGTCATCAACCGCCAGGAGGGCGGCGCGGCATTCATGGCCGAGGCCTACGGCAAGCTGACCGGCAAGCCCGGCATCTGCTTCGTGACGCGCGGGCCGGGTGCGACCAACGCCTCGATCGGCGTGCATACCGCCTACCAGGACTCGACGCCGATGATCCTGTTCATCGGCCAGGTCGGCGGCGACTTCATGGACCGCGAAGCCTTCCAGGAAGTGGACTACCGCCGCATGTACGGCCAGATGGCGAAGTGGGTGGCGCAGATCGACCGCGCCGAACGCGTCCCCGAATACATCGCGCGCGCCTTCCAGGTTGCCACCAGCGGCCGCCCGGGACCGGTGGTGCTGGCCCTGCCCGAAGACATGCTGGTGACCCAGGCGCAAGTCGCCGACACCCGCGCCTACCAGCCGGTGCAGGCCGCGCCCGCCGCCGCCCAGATCGCGCAGCTACGCACCTTGCTGGCCGGCGCCAGGAAACCGCTGGTGCTGCTCGGCGGTGGCACCTGGAACGCGCAAGCCTGCGCCGACCTGGTCACCTTTGCCGAAGCCAACGCGCTGCCGGTGGCCTGCGCCTTCCGCTTCCAGGACCTGCTGGACAACGACCATCCGCACTACGTGGGCGACGTCGGCATCGGCATCAACCCGACACTCGCCGCGCGCGTGAAGGAAGCCGACGTGTTGATCGCGATCGGCCCGCGCCTGGGCGAGATGACCACCAGCGGCTATTCGCTGCTGAGCGCGCCGGTGCCGCAACAGCGCCTGGTGCACATCCACCCCGATCCGGAAGAACTCGGCAGCGTCTACCAGGCCGAACTGATGATCGCCAGCGGCGCCGCGCAAGCCTGCGCGATGCTGGCGGCGATGGAACCGGTCGACGCTTCCGCCTGGCGCCACACGGTCGCCGAGGCCAAGGCCGACCTGAACGCCTGGCAGCAGCCGCCGCCGATCTTCAAGGATGGACAGGCGCCGCTCGACCTGTGGCAGGTCGTGCAGGACCTGCAGGCGGCGCTGCCGCGCGACACCATCATCACCAACGGCGCCGGCAATTACGCCACCTGGGCGCACCGCTTCTGGCGCTACGGCGCGATGCGCACCCAGCTGGCCCCGACCAGCGGCGCGATGGGTTACGCGGTGCCGTCCGCCGTCGGCGCCAAGATCGTCGCCCCGGAACGCACCGTGGTCGCCTTTGCCGGCGACGGCGAATACATGATGACCGGGCAGGAACTGGCGACCGCCGTGCAATACGGCGCCGGCGTGATCCTGATCGTCTTTAATAATGGCATGTTCGGCACCATCCGCATGCACCAGGAGCGCACGTATCC
>JAKOOD010000595.1 GCA_022701635.1 Burkholderiaceae bacterium
GTGTCCTCGACGGTGTGGTGGTCGTCGATGTGGAGATCGCCGACGGCCTCGACCTCGAGGTCGATCAGGCCGTGGCGGGCGATCTGGTCCAGCATGTGGTCGAGGAAGGGCACGCCGGTGTTCAATTTCTGGCGGCCGGTGCCGTCGAGGTCGATCGCGACGCGGATTTGCGTCTCGTTGGTGTTGCGCGTGATTTCTGCGGAGCGGGTCATTACAGGGAAGCCTTCAGGGCATTCAGGAATACGGAATTCTCTTCCGGGGTGCTGACCGTCACACGGATGCAATTGGCCAGCAATACATGCATTTTACTCAAATTTTTAATCATTACCTTCTCGGCGAATAGTGTAGCGCAGGTCTTGTCTGCATCCGGCACCCGCACGGTAATGAAATTCGCGCTCGACGGGTACACCGTCACGCCCGGCAGCGCCGCCATCGCCTGCGCCAGGGCGGTCCGCGCATCGTTCAGGCTGGCGGCCTGCGCATCCAGCACGTCGAGGTGATCCAGCGCGAATTCGGCCGCCACCTGGGTCAGCACGTTGATGTTGTAGGGCGGACGCACCTTGTCGAACTGGTCCAGCAGCGCCGGCGCCGCCGCCAGGTACCCGAGGCGGATACCGGCCAGGCCCAGCTTCGACAGCGTGCGCATGACCACCATGTTCGGGAATGCCGGCAGGCGCGCCATGAAGCTGGTGCGCGCGAACGGTTGATACGCTTCGTCGACCACGGCGATGCCTGTCTCGCCCAGCGCCTCGATGATGGCGACCACGTCCTCTTCGGCGAACAGGTTGCCGGTCGGGTTGTTCGGGTAGGCCAGGAACACCAGCGCCGGCTTGTGCTCGGCGATCGCGGCCAGCATCGCCGGCATGTCCAGCGAAAAGTCTTCCTGCAAGGGCACGCCGACGTAATCCATGCCCGCGAACTGGGCCGAGCGCTGGAACATCACGAAGGCCGGGGTCGGCGCCAGGATCACGGCGCGCTTGTCCTGTCTTGCGCAGGCGGTGGCCAAGATCGAGATGATCTCGTCCGAGCCGTTGCCGAGGATGACGTCGTAGCCGGCCGGGACGCCCAGCTTGGCGCAGATCTTCTGCTTGAGGGTGGCGTACGACGGTACCGGATAGCGGTTCAGGACGGCGTCGGCCAGGGTCCTGGCCAGCGCGTCGCGCAGGTCGGCCGGCAGCGCGTACGGGTTTTCCATGGCGTCGAGCTTGACGTAGCCGCTGGCGTCCGGGACTTGATAGCTATGGCCGGCACGGACGTCTTCGCGGATCGTGTTGGCGATGAGGGTGTCGATGTCGGTCATGATGGGGTTCCTTGGGTGGTCAGTGCGTGACTTTCGTTATCCACGCTCGAGTCATTACCATTAAAACCGTCATTCCCGCGAAAGCGGGAATCCATGCCGAGCGTGCGATCAACTTCAGCATGGGTTCCCGCCTTCGCCGGGAAGTCAGTTCCGGCAGTGCCGGGAATGACGGCAACTTTATTCTTCTTGCGTGGCGCAGCGCGCTTCTTGACCGGCACCTCCGGCGCCGCCAGCCGCTGCGCGATCAGCGCGCAATATGCTGGGTTCAGCTCGAACCCGGCATAGTGCCGCCCCAGCCGCTTGGCCGCCACCGCCGTGGTGCCGCTGCCCATGAAGGGATCGAGCACGGTGCCGCCCGGCGGGCAGGACGCCTTCAGCATGCGCTCGATGATCTCGAGCGGCTTCTGGGTCGGATGGTCGACCCGCTCCGCATGCTCGCGGTGCAGGCGCGATACGCTCCACATGTCTTTCGGGTTGTAGCCGACCTCGAGCCACTTGGCGCCGACGAAGATCGAGCGCGAGCGTGCCTTCTTGGTGGCGGCGTCGTAGGGAATGCGCACCGCGTCCAGGTCGAAATAGTAATCCTTGCGCTTCACGAAGAAGCCGATCGTGTCGTGCACCGAACTGAAGCTGCGGACACTGCCCCCCATCGAGGGTACGCGGCGGTCCCAGATGATCTCGTTCATCATCGTCATGCGCTTTTTCAGCATCACGAAGATTTCCGGGGCGTGGCGCCAGGTCAGGAACAGGTACAGGCTGCCGTTGTCCTTCAGCTTGGGCAGCGCGCGGTCGATCCAGGATTCGGTCCAGGCCAGGTAGGCCTCGACGCTGAGCTGGTCCGAATCGTTGCCGTAGTCCTTGCCGAGGTTGTAGGGCGGATCGGTCAGGATCAGGTCGATGGACTTGTCGGGAATGCGCGCCAGGCCGGCCAGCGCATCCTCGCAGAAGACCTGGTCGACCCAATCGCTCATGATTGCTTGATACGCACGGGTTGCAGCCGCAATTCGGCGCTGCGGGCGTGCGCCTGCAAGCCTTCGCCGTAAGCCAGTTCGGCCGCGACTTTACCGAGCGTTTGCGCGCCGGCTTCGCTGACGAACAGCACCGACGAACGTTTCTGGAAGTCGTACACGCCCAGCGGCGACGAGAAGCGCGCGGTACGCGAGGTCGGCAGCACGTGGTTCGGGCCGCAGCAATAGTCGCCCAGCGACTCCGACGAGAAGCGGCCCAGGAACATGGCGCCGGCATGGCGGATCTTGTCGGCCCACTGCTGCGGTTCGGCGGCGGAGATTTCCAGGTGCTCGGCGGCGATGTCGTTGGCGATGGCACAGGCTTCATCCATGTCGCGCACCAGGATCAGGGCGCCGCGGTCGCTCATCGAGGTGGCGATGGTGTCCTTGCGCGGCATGGTCGGCAGCAGCTTGTGGATGCTGGCTTCGACCTGCGCGATGTAATCGGCGTCCGGGCACAGCAGGATGGCCTGGGCCAGCTCGTCGTGCTCGGCCTGCGAGAACAGGTCCATCGCGACCCAGTCCGGGTCGGTCGTGCCGTCGCACAGCACCAGGATCTCGGACGGGCCGGCGATCTTGTCGATGCCGACGGTACCGAACACGCGGCGCTTGGCGGCGGCCACGTAGGCATTGCCCGGGCCGACGATCTTATCGACGGCCGGAATGGTTTCGGTGCCGTAGGCGAGCGCACCGACGGCTTGCGCACCGCCGATGGTGATCACGCGCGTGACGCCGGCGATCGCGGCGGCGGCCAGCACCATCTGGTTCTTGATGCCGTCCGGGGTCGGCACCACCATCACGATTTCCTTGACGCCGGCGACTTGCGCCGGGATCGCGTTCATCAGCACCGATGACGGATAGGCGGCCTTGCCGCCCGGGACGTAGATGCCGACGCGGTCCAGCGGCGTCACGCGCTGGCCCAGCACGGTGCCGTCGGGTTCGGTGTAGGTGAACCCGTTCAGTTCCTGCTTCTGGCGCTCGTGGAACACGCGGATGCGGTCGGCAGCTAGCTGCAGCGCGGCGCGTTGCGCGGCCGGCAGCGCGTCCAGCGCGGCCTGCAATTCGTCCTGGGCCAGGTCGAAGGCCGCCATGCTGGCGGCGCCGCCCGGAATGCGGTCGAACTTGACCGTGTAGTCGAGCACGGCGGCGTCGCCGCGCGCCTTCACGTCGGCCAGGATGTTGGTGACGGCGGATTCGATGGCGTCATCGGTTTCCGCTTCGAAGGCGAGCAGTTTGGACAGCTGCTGCTGGAAGCCGTCGGTGGCGGAGTCGAGCTTGCGGATGGTGATGTTCATTGCTTAACCTTGCAGCTTGGAGGCGCGTTCGAAGGCCTCGATGATCGGTTGCAGGCGCTCGCGCTTGAGCTTGAGCGCGGCCTGGTTCACCACCAGGCGCGAGGAGATGTCCATGATCTTTTCGACTTCGACCAGGTTGTTGGCGCGCAGCGTGCCGCCGGTCGAGACCACGTCGACGATGGCGTCCGACAGGCCGACCAGCGGCGCCAGCTCCATCGAGCCGTACAGCTTGATCAGGTCGACGTGCACGCCCTTGGCGCCGAAGTGTTCACGGGCCGTGTTCACGAACTTGGTCGCCACCCGCAGGCGCGCGCCCTGGCGTACCGCGCTCTCGTAGTCGAAGCCGGCATTCACCGCCACCGACATGCGGCAGCAGGCGATGCGCAGATCGACCGGCTGGTACAGGCCTTCGCCGCCATGCTCGAGCAGCACGTCCTTGCCGGCCACGCCGAAGTCGGCGGCGCCATGCTGGACATAGGTCGGCACGTCGCTGGCGCGCACGATCAGCACGCGCACGCCGGGGTCGTTGGTGGCCAGGATCAGCTTGCGCGAGGTTTCCGGGTTTTCGGTGACTTCGATGCCGGCCGCGGCCAGCAGCGGCAGCGTGTCTTCGAAGATGCGGCCTTTGGACAGGGCGAGGATCAGTTGGGTGTCGTCGGCCCGGGTGTTAGTGGTCATGTGACTGCTTTAATTTTCTGGGTCAGCGCCTTACAGGCCGTCATTCCCGCGAAAGCGAGAATCCATGCTGCATCTCGAAATAAGACAAACTGGTCATCGAGGATTCGATTGCCGGAGCCTCAGTATGTGGGTTCCCGCTTCCGCGGGAACGACGCTGTAGGGCAACGCCCTGTTCTCTTTATTTGATACGCACGATATCGGCACCTACCGCCGACAACTTGTCTTCCATCCGGTCATACCCGCGATCCAGGTGATAGATCCGGTCCACCAGGGTCGTCCCTTCCGCCGCCAGGCCCGCGATCACCAGCGACGCCGAGGCACGCAGGTCGGTCGCCATCACCGGCGCGCCGACCAGGCGGTCGGCGCCGCGCATGAACGCGGTGTTGCCTTCGATCGAGATCTGCGCGCCCAGCCGGTTCATCTCCTGCACGTGCATGAAGCGGTTTTCGAAGATGGTTTCGGTCACGCGGCTGGGGCCGTCGGCGACGATGTTCACCGCCATGAACTGCGCCTGCATGTCGGTCGGGAAGCCCGGGTACTCGGTGGTGCGGAACGACACCGGACGCGGACGGCCGTCCATGCGCGCGCGGATCGCATCGCCTTCGACGCTCAAGTTCAGGCCCATCTCGCGCAGTTTATCCAGCGCGACGTCGAAGATGTCGGTGCGGGTGCGGGTGATGCGGATGTCGCCACCGGTGGCCGCCACCGCGCACAGGAAAGTCGCGGCTTCGATGCGGTCCGAGATCACGGCATGCTCCGTGCCGTGCAGCGCGTCGACGCCCTGGATCACCAGGCGATCGGTGCCGATGCCCTCGATCTTCGCGCCCATCGCGACCAGCATGTTGGCCAGGTCCGTCACTTCCGGTTCGCGCGCGGCGTTTTCGAGAATGGTCTCGCCCTGCGCCAGCGTCGCCGCCATCAGCAGGTTCTCGGTGCCGGTGACGGTGATCATGTCGGTCAGGATGCGCGCACCCTGCAGGCGCGGGCACTTGGCGTGGATGTAGCCGCCTTCGATCGTGATCTCGGCGCCCATCGCGCGCAGGCCCTTGATGTGCTGGTCGACCGGACGCGAACCGATCGCGCAGCCGCCCGGCAGCGAGACCTTGGCTTCGCCGAAGCGCGCCAGCATCGGACCCAGCACCAGGATCGAGGCGCGCATGGTCTTCACCAGCTCGTACGGCGCTTCCAGGCTGCCGATGGCGGCGCCGTTCAGGGTGACGTTTTCGCTGTCTTTCCCTTCGCCCTGGCTGACTTTCAGGCCGGTCTGCGCCAGCAGCTTGAGCATGGTACGCACGTCATGCAGGCGCGGCACGTTGGAAAGTACGAGGTCGCCGGCGGTCAGGAGACCCGCGCACAGGATCGGCAGGGCCGCGTTCTTGGCGCCCGAAATCGGGATGTCGCCGTTCAGGCGCTTGCCGCCGGTGATCTGGAGCTTGTCCATGCTTATCCTTGGGTTGCGTACTCGTCGGGCGTCAGGGTCTTCATCGACAGCGCATGGATTTCCTCGCGCATGCGGTCGCCCAGGGCGCCGTACACGATCTGGTGGCGCTGGATGCGGCTCTTGCCGGTGAAGGCATTGGCGACGATGACGGCGCTGAAGTGCTGGCCGTCGCCCTCCACTTCGAGGTGGGTGCAGTCCAGGCCATTCGCGATGTAGCCATGGATCAGTTCAGGTGTGGTAGCCATAATTTTTCAGGAATACGGTAGATCTTGGTGTCGCCGCGGCGACACATTCAATGACGCAGCTTGTACCCGCGACGCAGCATGTTGATCGCCACGGCCGCCAGCACCACGAAGAACACGGCGACGATGGCCAGGCTGGTCCAGGGCGAGACGTCCGACTTGCCGAAGAAGCCGTAGCGGAACCCGTCAATCATATAAAAGAACGGGTTGAAATGCGAGACTGCCAGCCAGAACGGGGGCAGTTTCTGGATGGAATAGAACACGCCGGCCAAAAATGTTGCAGGCATGATCAAGAAATTCTGGAACGCGGCCAGCTGGTCGAACTTTTCGGCCCAGATACCGGCGATCACGCCCATGGTGCCGAGGATCGCCGCGCCCAGCAGCGCGAACACGATGATCCACAGCGGCGCCACGAAACTCAGGTGCGCGAACCAGGCGGTGATGATGAACACGCCGGCGCCGACGACCAGGCCGCGCACGATCGAGGCCGCCACGTAGGCCGACACGATTTCCCAGTGCGATAGCGGCGGCAGCAGGATGAACACCAGGTTGCCCGTGATCTTCGACTGGATCAGCGACGACGACGAATTGGCGAACGCGTTCTGCAGCACGCTCATCATGACCAGGCCGGGGATCAGGAAGGACGTGTAGTTCACGCCTTCCAGCATCTGCACTTTACCTTCCAGCACATGGCCGAAGATCAGCAGGTACAGCATCGAGGTGACGACCGGTGCGGCGATGGTCTGGGTGGCAACCTTCCAGAAACGCAGGATCTCTTTATAGAACAGGGTACGGAAACCCACGGACAGAAAATTCATCGAACAGGTGCCCCATCCATGATTTGCAGGAAGATGTCTTCGAGGTCGGCTTGCTGCAGCTGCATCTCGTCGATCTCGGCGCCGGATTCGCGCAGCCTGGCGAGGATGCCCTCGACTTCGTTGTAAGCGTTCACGCGCAGCGTGTACTTGTTGCCGCCGTTGTTGGCACCGTCATCGTGCTCGTCGTGGGCGAGCAGGTGGCGCAGGCCTTCCGGCAGCGTGCCGTGCTTCAGGTGCACCACCAGCGAGGAGCCGGACACGCGGCGCAGCAGCTGCGACATGGTGTCGAGCGCGACCACGTTGCCGGTCTTGAGCATCGCCACGCGCTGGCACATGGCCTGCGCTTCTTCCAGGTAGTGGGTGGTGAGGACGACGGTGTGACCCTCGCGGTTCAGGCGCGCGATGAACTTCCACAAGGTCTGGCGCAGTTCGACGTCGACGCCGGCGGTCGGCTCGTCGAGCACGATCACCGGCGGTTTATGCACCAGCGCCTGGGCCACCAGCACGCGCCGCTTCATGCCGCCCGACAGCGCCCGCATGTTGACGTCGGCCTTCGAGGTCAGGTCGAGGTTTTCCATGACCTCGTCGATCCACTTGTCGTTGTTCTTCAGGCCGAAGTAGCCCGATTGCAGGCGCAGCGTCTCGCGCACCGTGAAGAAGGGATCGAACACCAGTTCCTGCGGCACCACGCCGAGCTTCATGCGGGCCTGCCTCTGGTCGGTGACGACGTCGTGGCCGTGAATGCGCACGCTGCCCACGTCCGGGCGGATCAGGCCGGCGATGGTGGAAATCAGGGTCGTCTTGCCGGCGCCGTTCGGGCCGAGCAGGCCAAAGAACTCGCCTTGTTCGATGCTGAGCGAAACGCCCTTCAGGGCCTTGAAACCCTTGTAGCTTTTCTCGACGCGGTCAATCTGGATGGCTGTCATTCGTTGGTGGGCCCGGGGAATGGGAGGGCCGTGCGGGGAAACGAGCCATTATAGAAGAAAACGCCAGGGTGGACCGACGATGGCCCGTAAACGTCGTCCCCGCGGACGCGGGGACGACGACAAGGGTTATACCCGGCCCAGCAACTCGCCGACGCCGTACAGCTTGGCCAGCGCATCGACATTGGCCGGCACGTTGACGAAGTTGAGGCTGTGGCCCTGCGCCTGGGCGCGGCGCTGCCACGCCAGCATCAGGGCCAGTGCCGACGAATCGGCGGACTGGACGCCGCCGAGGTCGAACACGGTTTCGCCGGCGGCCAGTGCCGCGCAGCCCTGGTCCAGCGCCGCCTGGGCGTTCTGGAAGGTCAGGGCATCCAGCGAGAGCATGGGATTCGCTTCCGCCATGCTTACTTCTGCGTGGTCTTCAGCGGCTTGCTGGCCAGCTGCTGGTTGCGGTCGCGCAGCTTCTTGATCAGGCCGTCGATGCCGCCCTTGCTGATTTCCGAATTGAAGGTGCTGGTGTAGGTCTGCACCAGCCACGCGCCCAGCACGTTGATGTCATAGATCTTCCAGCCCTGCGCGCCCTTGCTCAGGCGGTAGTCCAGGGTGATCGGCTCGCCGCGGGTCAGGTTGACCTGCGACTTCACGACGACGTCGTTGTCGGCCGGATCGGCGCGGAACGGCTTGAACTCGACGGTTTCATTCTTGATCTGCGACAGCGCACCGGCGTAGGTGTACACCAGCAGCGTGCGGAATTCGGTGGACAGCTGCTTCTGCTGCTCCGGGGTGGCCTGGCGCCAGTGGCGGCCGGCCGCCTGGGCGGTCATCTTGTCGGCATCGACGTAAGGCAGGATCTTGCTGTTGACCAGGTCCATGATCTTCTTGGTGTTGCCGGCCTGGATATCCTTGTCGCCCTTGACGCTGTCGATCACGTCGGTGCTGACGCGCTTGACCAGCGCGTCCGGCGCTTCGGCGGCGGCATAGGCAGGCGCGATGGCGCTGGTGGAAATCGCCACGGCGGCGGTCATGATCAGTTGTGCGATAGGCTTCATGTGCTTCCTTTTGTCTGGTTGGGATGAGCCAGGCGGTTCAGCGGCGACGCTGTCTGCCCGGCAGTACCATCATTAACTACTTGGTGGCCGCTCCGGATGACACGGGGGCGGGCGCCGGTGGATTGTTGGGAGCCGAACCGGCGGCCGGGGCCGCGTCGGCCGGGGCGGCAGGCGCATCCTGGCTCGGCGCGTCGGCACCTGGCGTTTCCGGCTTCTTGACGCCCAGCTTTTCCAGCCGCTCGGTCACTTTTTCCTGCACCTTGTCGATCTGGCCCTGCACCTTCTCGGAACGCTCCTGCGCCTGGTCGGTGTCGAGCACCTTGCTGGCGCGGCGCTGCAGGTAACCGTCGCGGATGAATTCGTAACGGTCGAGGGCGGCGTCTTCCAGCAGGTTCGACGCATCCAGCACGCTGGCGCGCTGGTCGACGGCGCGCAGCAGGATGCCGCTGTTGCGCAACGGGATGTTGTCCACGTGGGTCCAGGCGTCGCCCCACCAGTCGCCCGGCAAGGCCACCGTATCACGCACCGTAGATGGGCCCAGAATCGGCAACATCAAGTAGGGGCCGCTTGGAATGCCCCAATAACCCAGGGTCTGGCCCAGGTCTTCGTTATGCTTGCGCAGGCCGGCCGAGGTGGCAACGTCCAGCAGGCCGGCCAGGCCCAGGGTCGAGTTCATCGCAAAACGACCGAGGTCGTTCAAACCGTCGCGGCCCTTGAACTGGGCAAACTGGTTCGCCGAGCTCCACAGGTCCGACAAGTTACCGAAGAAATTGTTCACACCAGTCTGCACGAAGCTCGGGGTGACTTCCTTGTAGGCGGTGGCCACCGGCTTCAGCGCATTGCGGTCGACCGCATCGTTGAAGGTGAACATGGCGCGGTTGAACTTTTCGAACGGATCGTTTGGATTGTTCGTGGTGGCGCAGCCGCTCAGCAGCAGGGATGCGCCGACGGCGAGGGCCAGGCCGGATGTTCGGTAGCGGGCAGTTTTATTGTTGTATTTCATTTACTTTCGTCCTTCCCTTCGGCTGCCTTGCTATAAATAAATTGATTAATCAAGTCTTCCAGCACGGTCGCCGACTGTGTACGGTTGATGCGGTCACCCTGCACCAGGTTGTTGCTGTCGCCGCCCGCCTCGATGCCGACGTACTGCTCGCCGAGCAGGCCGGAGGTCAGGATCTTCAGCGAGCTATCCTTCGGAAACTTGAAAGCCGGGTCCAGGTCGAGGCGCACCAGTGCCTGGAAAGTCTTGTCGTCGAAGGTGATCGAACCGACGCGGCCCACCACCACACCGGCACTCTTGACCGGTGCCTGGGGCTTCAGTCCGCCGATGTTGTCGAATTTCGCGCTGACCGCATAGGTCTTGCTAAACGAGATGGTGCTCATGTTACCGGCCTTGAGTGCCAGGAATAGGAGCGCTACCGCACCCAGCAATACAAAAAGTCCGACCCAGACATCAATAGATTTGCGATGCATAAATTTTTCCCAATCTTCTAATTATTTCGTGAACATCAGTGCGGTCATGATGAAGTCCAGGCCGAGCACCATCAACGAGGCGATCACGACCGTACGCGTGGTGGCGCGCGACACGCCTTCCGGCGTCGGCTGGGCCTCGTAGCCCTGGAACAGCGCCGTGAAGGTCACCGCGACACCGAAAACGAAACTTTTCAGCACGCCGTTCATGACGTCGCGGCGCACATCGATATTGCCCTGCATCTGCGACCAGAACGCACCCGGGTCGACGCCGATCAGCTGCACGCCGACCAGGTAGCCGCCGATCACGCCGATGGCGGAAAACACGGTGGCCAGGATCGGCATGGCGATCAGGCCGGCCCAGAACCGCGGCGCCAGCACGCGCTGGATCGGGTTCACGGCCATCATTTCCATGGCGGTCAGCTGCTCGCCGGCTTTCATGAGGCCGATTTCGGCGGTCAGCGAGGTACCGGCGCGGCCGGCGAACAGCAGCGCGGTGACGACCGGACCCAGTTCGCGCAGCAGAGAGAGCGCCACCAGCTGGCCCAGTTTTTCGTCGGCGCCGAACTGGCTCAGCGTGTAGTAACCCTGCAGCGCCAGCACCATCCCGACGAACAGGCCGGACACGGTGATGATCAGCAGCGAATAATTGCCGATGAAGTGGATCTGTTCCGAGATCAGGGCCGGGCGGCGCAGCGCGCCCGGCAGCTTGGCGACCAGGCCGCCGAACGAGCGGGTCACGAGACCGACGCGGGCGAACATGTCGAGCACGAAGCCGCCGATCGCCCCGAGGAAGCGGTTGTTCATCGCTTGCCTCCCAGGCCGAGGTCGTCGGCCAGCGACTTGCCCGGATAGTGGAAGGGTACCGGGCCGTCCGGCTGGGCGTTGACGAATTGTTTCACGTACGGGTGGTCCGAGCGGCGCATTTCATCCGGCGTGCCGGCGGCCACGATCTTCCCGGCAGACAGGAAATACACATAATCGACAATCGAGAAGGTTTCGTTGACGTCGTGCGAGACCAGGATCGAAGTCGACCCCAGGGCATCGTTCAGGTTGCGGATCAGGTTGGCGGTAACGCCCATCGAGATCGGGTCCAGGCCGGCGAAGGGCTCGTCGTACATGATCAGGCGCGGATCGAGCGCGACGGCACGGGCCAGCGCCACCCGGCGCGCCATGCCGCCCGAGATCTCGTTCGGCTTCAATTGCGCCGCATTGCGCAGGCCGACCGCGTTCAGGCGCATCAGCACCAGGTCGCGCAGCATTTCTTCCGGCAGGTCGGTATGCTCGCGCAGCGGGAAGGCGACGTTCTCGAACACGGTGAGGTCGGTGAACAGCGCGCCGAACTGGAACAGCATGCCCATCTTGCGGCGCAGGCGGTACAGCCCTTCGGTGTCCAGCTGGTGCACGATCTCGCCGTTGACGGACACGGTGCCGCGCTGCGGACGAATCTGGCCGCCGATCAGGCGCAGCACCGTCGTCTTGCCCGAGCCGGAGCCGCCCATCACGGCAATCAGCTTGCCGCGCGGGAAATCCATGCTCAGGTTCGACAGGATGGGGCGATCTCCATACGAAAAATGCAGATCGCGGATTTCGACGAGGTTGGACACGGTGGAGTCTGGTATTTGGAGAATCTCGTATTGTAGTGCAGAAACGGCAAGCTCTGCTTGAGCCCACCTGTTTCCGGCTGGGTTATCGACGTGATATTACAACACTACTGAACGATGGGTCAGGTATTTTCGACGCATAAGTCCTTGTTTTTACTATCTTATGCATATCAATGGCCGTTGCAATCAAATACACTTGAATGACAAATGCCATACGGCAACGAGGCTTTGCAGGCGGTATGCGTGCTTGCGAAAGCGGCGTGAAAACGGCAAATTTTTTGCAGGTGCACAGCGCGCACGGCAAGGATAACCGCAACGGCATGCGCATGCTCGCGACAGCCGTGTTACGTAGGCGCAGCCGAAAAAAAAGCGGCTCCAGAAGAGCCGCTTTCGCGGGATCGGGAACCGCTGCCGCTCAGCGCGGCAGTTCCGACGCCCCCATCAGGAACTCGTCGACCGCGCGCGCGCACTGGCGCCCTTCGCGGATCGCCCATACCACCAGCGATTGGCCGCGGCGCATGTCGCCCGCCGTGAACACCTTCGGCACCGAGGTGGCATAGCTGGTCTCGCCATCGACCGTGGCACGCGCATTGCCGCGCGCATCCTTCTGCACGCCGAAGGCGTCCAGCACCTGCTGCACCGGCGACACGAAGCCCATCGCCAGCAGCACCAGGTCGGCCTTGATCTCGAATTCGGTGTTCGGCACTTCGATCATCTTGCCGTCTTTCCACTCGACGCGGCAGGCGATGACTTTGTCGACCTTGCCACCCTTGCCTTCGAAGCGCTTGGTGGCGACCGCGAAGTCGCGCTCGCAGCCTTCTTCGTGCGAGGACGAGGTGCGCAGCTTGGTCGGCCAGTATGGCCAGACCAGCGGCTTGTTCTCGTGCTCCGGCGGCATCGGCATCAGCTCGAACTGGGTGACGCCGGCGGCGCCGTGGCGGTTCGAGGTGCCGACGCAGTCGGAACCGGTGTCGCCGCCGCCGATCACGACCACGTGCTTGCCGCTGGCCTTGATCTGGTCCTTGACCTTGTCGCCGGCATTCACGCGGTTCTGCTGCGGCAGGAACTCCATCGCGAAGTGCACGCCCTTCAGTTCGCGGCCCGGCACCGGCAGGTCGCGCGGCGCTTCGGCGCCGCCGGCCATGACGATGGCATCGTAGTCCTTCGCCAGGTCTTCCGGGAAAATGGTTTCACGGGCCATGTTGCTGACCGTGGCCGGGAAATCCTTGCCGATCAGGGTGCTGGTGCGGAAGGTCACGCCCTCCGCCTGCATCTGCTCCACGCGGCGGTCGATCAAGCCCTTTTCCATCTTGAAGTCGGGGATGCCGTAGCGCAGCAGGCCGCCGATGCGGTCGCTCTTTTCGAACACGGTGACGTCGTGGCCGACGCGCGCCAGCTGCTGGGCCGCGGCCAGGCCGGCGGGGCCGGAACCGACGACCGCGACGCGTTTGCCGGTCTTCACAAGCGCAACCTGGGGCGTGATCCAGCCGTGTTCCCAGCCCATGTCGGCGATTTTCCGCTCGATCGACTTGATGCCGACCGGCTCGTCGTTGATGCCGAGCGTGCAGGCGGATTCGCACGGCGCCGGGCAGATGCGGCCGGTGAACTCGGGGAAGTTATTGGTCGAATGCAGGTTCTCGACCGCGTAGCGGTAATTGCCGTGGTAGACCAGGTCGTTCCAGTCGGGGATCTGGTTATTGACCGGGCAGCCGGTGTTGCAGAACGGGATGCCGCAATCCATGCAGCGGGCGCCCTGGACCTTGGCCTGCTCGTTGGTCAGGGTGATCGTGAATTCCTTGTAGTTCTTCAGGCGGACGGCGGGATCCAGGTGGTCTTCTTCCTGACGCTCGAATTCCATGAAGCCGGTGATTTTACCCACGGTGTTTTCCTTATAGTTTCCGCGTCATTCCCGCGAAAGCGGGAATCCATGCTGAGCTTCCGATAGTTGTATCGTCTGCTTGCTAGCGCCAAATCCGGCGCCTCGGCATGGGTCCCCGTTTTCACGGGGACGACGTTCATAGTGCGATGATGTTGTTAGTGCAGCGATGTCCTGAGGGCGCGTACTGTTACGCCACCAACTCAACCTTGTCGTTCGCCTCTTCCATGCTGCTGTTGTGCATCTCTTCCAGCGCGCGCTTGTAGTCGGTCGGGAACACCTTGACGAACTTGCCGCGGCTGTTGGCCCAGTCGTCCAGCAGGTTGCGGGCGCGGGTCGAGCCGGTGTGCTTGAAGTGGCGCTCGATCAGGCGTTTCAGGATCGCCTCGTCGGACTCGCGCGCGCCGCCCCGGGTCTGGCTGTGCCAGCTGGATTGGTCGCCCTGCTCCTTGGTGGCCAGCACGCGCTCCAGGTTGACCATGGTCGTGTTGCACTTCTGCTCGAACTCGCCCTTCGGGTCGTACACGTAAGCCACGCCGCCCGACATGCCCGCCGCGAAGTTGCGGCCGGTGTCGCCCAGCACCACGACGGTGCCGCCGGTCATGTATTCGCAGCCGTGGTCGCCCAGGCCTTCGACGACCGCCGTCGCCCCCGAGTTACGGACGGCGAAGCGTTCGCCGGCCACGCCGTTGAAGAAGGCTTCACCGGCGATCGCGCCGTACATCACCGTGTTGCCGACGATGATGTTGTCCACGGCCCAGCCGCGGAACTCGGTGTTCGGCCGCACGATGATGCGGCCGCCCGACAGGCCCTTGCCGACGTAGTCGTTGCCCTCGCCCACCAGGTCGATCGTGATGCCGTGCGCCAGGAAGGCCGCGGCCGACTGGCCGGCGGTACCCTGCAGCTGGATGTGGATGGTGTCGTCCGGCAGGCCGGCGTGGCCATAGCGCTTGGCGACCTCGCCCGACAGCATGGCGCCGACGGTGCGGTTCAGGTTCTTCACCGGCGAGATGAAGGAAACGCGCTCGCCCTTCTCCAGCGCCGCCTTGGCTTGCGCGATCAGCTTGTGGTCGAGTGCCTTGTCCAGGCCGTGGTCCTGGCTGTCGCTGTGCAGCAGGGCGCGCGGGCTGTCGACCTTCGGCTGGTAGAAGATGTTGCTGAAGTCCAGGCCTTGCGCTTTCCAGTGGCCGACGGCGCGGCTGCGGTCGAGCAGGTCGGCGCGGCCGATCAGCTCGTCATAGGTGCGGATGCCCAGCTGGGCCATGATCTGGCGCGCTTCTTCGGCAACGAAGAAGAAGTAGTTCACCACGTGTTCCGGCTTGCCCTGGAACTTGGCGCGCAGCACCGGGTCCTGGGTCGCCACGCCCACCGGGCAGGTGTTCAGGTGGCACTTGCGCATCATGATGCAGCCTTCCACCACCAGCGGCGCGGTCGCGAAACCGATCTCGTCGGCGCCCAGCAGGGCGGCGATGACGACGTCGCGGCCGGTACGCATCTGGCCGTCGGCCTGGACGCGGATGCGGCTGCGCAGCCCGTTCAGCACCAGGGTCTGCTGGGTCTCGGCCAGGCCCAGTTCCCACGGCGTGCCGGCGTGCTTCACCGACGACAGCGGCGAGGCGCCGGTGCCGCCGTCATGGCCGGCGACCACCACGTGGTCGGCCTTGGCTTTGCTGACGCCCGCGGCGACGGTACCGATGCCGACTTCCGACACCAGCTTGACCGAGATCGACGCGTTCGGATTCACGTTCTTGAGGTCGTGGATCAGCTGCGCCAGGTCCTCGATCGAATAGATGTCGTGGTGCGGCGGCGGCGAGATCAGGCCGACGCCCGGCACCGACACGCGCAGCGAGGCGATGTACTCGGACACCTTGTGGCCAGGCAGCTGGCCGCCTTCTCCCGGCTTGGCGCCCTGCGCCATCTTGATCTGGATCTGGTCGGCCGACGACAGGTACTCGGCCGAGACGCCGAAGCGGCCCGATGCCACCTGCTTGATCTTCGAGCGCAGCGAATCGCCTTCCTGCAGCGGGATGTCGGCGACCACGCGGTCCGAACCCAGGATCGAGGCCAGGGACTCGCCCTTGGCGATCTTGATGCCCTTGAACTCGCCCATGTAGCGGCGCGGGTCTTCGCCGCCCTCGCCGGTGTTGCTCTTGCCGCCGATACGGTTCATGGCGACGGCCAGCGTGGCGTGCGCCTCGGTCGAGATCGAGCCGAGCGACATCGCACCGGTGGCGAAGCGCTTGACGATGTCCTTGGCCGATTCGACTTCGTCCAGCGGGATCGCCTTGCTCGGATCGATCTTGAACTCCATCAGGCCGCGCAGCGTCAGGTGGCGGCGGCTCTGGTCGTTGATGATCTGGGCGTACTCTTTATAGGTGCTGAAGTTGTTGGCGCGGGTCGAGTGCTGCAGTTTCGCAATGGCGTCCGGCGTCCACAAATGGTCTTCGCCGCGCACGCGGAACGCATACTCGCCGCCGACGTCGAGCGAGTGCGCCAGCACCGGGTCGTTGCCGAAGGCCAGGGTATGCAGGCGCAGCGCCTCTTCCGCCACTTCGAACAGGCCGATGCCTTCGACGGTCGACGAGGTGCCCTTGAAGTACTTGTCCACCAGCGACTTGTTGAGGCCGACGGCTTCGAAGATCTGGGCGCCGCAGTAGGACATGTAGGTCGAGATGCCCATCTTCGACATCACCTTCATGAGGCCCTTGCCGATCGCCTTGGTGTAGTTGTAATGGACCTTGTCGACGGCGATTTCGTGCGGCAGCGAATGCGCCAGCTCGGCCAGCGTTTCGAGTGCCAGGTACGGGTGCACGGCTTCGGCGCCGTAGCCGGCCAGCAGCGCGAAGTGGTGGGTTTCGCGGGCGGAGCCGGTTTCGACCACCAGGCCGGTCGAGGCGCGCAGGCCGCGCATCACCAGGTGCTGGTGGACGGCGGAAGTCGCCAGCAGCGCCGGGATCGCGACCTGGTCGGCGCCCAGGTTGCGGTCCGACACGACCAGGATGTTGTGACCGGATTTCACCGCGTCGACGGCTTCCGCGCACAGCGAGGCCAGCGAGGCTTCGATGCCTTCCTTGCCCCAGCTGACCGGATAGCAGATGTTCAGCTCATACGACTTGAACTTGCCGCCGGTGTGCAGGCTGATGTTGCGCAGGCGCGCCATGTCGTCGAAGCCGATGACAGGCTGCGACACTTCGAGGCGCATCGGCGGGTTGACGTTGTTGGTGTCCAGCAGGTTCGGCTTGGGCCCGATGAACGAGACCAGCGACATCACCATCGCTTCGCGGATCGGGTCGATCGGCGGGTTGGTCACCTGCGCGAACAGCTGCTTGAAGTACGAGTACAGCGGTTTCAGCTTGTTCGACATCACGGCGAGCGGCGAGTCGTTGCCCATCGAACCCGTGGCTTCTTCACCCAGCACGGCCATCGGCGACATCAGGAACTTCAAGTCTTCCTGGGTGTAGCCGAAGGCTTGCTGGCGGTCCAGCAGGGACACGGGCGCTTTTTCGCCCTGCGCCGGCATATCCTTGGCGCGGCTCTGGGCCAGCTGCGATTCCGACAGCTTGATTTCGTTCAGCTTGATGCGCACCGACTTGATCCATGCCTTGTACGGCTTGGCGTTCGAGTAGGTGTCCTTCAGTTCCTTGTCGTCGATGATGCGGCCGGCTTCGAGGTCGATCAGGAACATCTTGCCGGGCTGCAGGCGCCATTTTTTCACGATGCGCGATTCCGGGATCGGCAGCACGCCGGATTCCGATGCCATCACGACCAGGTCGTCGTCGGTGACCACGTAGCGCGCCGGACGCAGGCCGTTGCGGTCCAGCGTACCGCCGATGTGGCGGCCGTCGGTGAAGGCCATCGCGGCCGGGCCGTCCCACGGCTCCATCATGGCGGCGTGGTATTCATAGAACGCGCGGCGGTTCTCGTCCATCGTCGCGTGGTTTTCCCAGGCTTCCGGGATCATCATCATCATCGCCTGGGCGATCGGGTAGCCGGCCATGACCAGCAGTTCGAGCGCATTGTCGAAGCAGGCGGTGTCCGACTGGCCTTCATAGATCAGCGGGAACAGTTTATTCAGGTCGTCGCCCAGCACGGCCGACTTCATGACGCCTTCGCGGGCGCGGGTCCAGTTGAAGTTGCCCTTGACGGTGTTGATCTCGCCGTTGTGCGCGATCAGGCGGTACGGGTGGGCCAGCGGCCATTCCGGGAAGGTATTGGTCGAGAAGCGCTGGTGCACCAGGGACAGTGCCGACACGCAGCGCGGATCCTGCAGGTCTTTATAGTAGACGCCGACCTGGTCGGCCAGCAGCAGGCCTTTATACACAACGGTGCGCGCCGACATCGACGGCACGAAGAATTCCTTGCCGTGCATGAGCTTCAGCGCCTGGATCGCGTGGCCCGACGATTTGCGGATCACGTACAGCTTGCGCTCGAGCGCATCGGTGACCATCACGTCCGGACCGCGGCCGATGAAGATCTGGCGGATTACCGGTTCCTTGGCGCGCACGGTGGGCGACATCGGCATGCTGTCGTCGACCGGCACGTTGCGCCAGCCCAGCACGACTTGTCCCTCGGCGCGCACGGCGCGCTCGATTTCCTGTTCGCAGGCGATGCGCGAGGCGTGCTCTTTAGGCAGGAAGACCATGCCGACGCCATACTCGCCCGGCGGCGGCAGCTCGACGCCCTGCTTGCCCATCTCGTCGCGGTAGTACTGGTCCGGGATCTGGATCAGGATGCCGGCACCGTCGCCCATCAGCGCATCGGCGCCGACCGCACCGCGGTGGTCCAGGTTTTTCAGGATGAGCAGGCCTTGCTCGATGATGGAATGGCTTTTGTTGCCCTTGATGTGGGCGATGAAACCAACGCCGCAGGCGTCGTGTTCATTGGCGGGATCGTACAAACCTTGGGCAATCATGTGGGGCTCCGCAGCATTTTATGAATATCGAAAGTCGAGAATAGAGCAGAGTCGGGTAAACATCAATCACAATAATTAGGGTCGGAGTCAAATTAAATCAGCGATTCGGTGCTGAATAAATAAATGGGGACATGGTCATTCAGGGTGTGTTGATAGCCTGGATACCTGAATCGAATCAATGCATTAGCGGTGCCGCA
>JAKOOD010000617.1 GCA_022701635.1 Burkholderiaceae bacterium
TGTGGGTCTGGCCGCCGTAGATGCCGCCGCCGCAGGGCATGCGGATCGTCAGCGGCGAGGTGAAGTCGCCGGCCGAGCGGTAGCGCAGGCGCGCCGCCTCGGACACGATCTGGTCGGTCGCCGGATAAAAATAATCGGCGAACTGGATCTCGATCACCGGGCGCAGCCCGTAGGCGGCCATGCCGACCGCGGTGCCGACGATGCCGCCCTCGGATATCGGGGCGTCGAAGGCGCGCTGCTTGCCGTACTTGGCCTGCAGGCCGTCGGTGACGCGGAACACGCCGCCGAAACAGCCGACGTCCTGGCCGTAGACGACCACGTTGTCGTCGCGTGCCATCATGACGTCCATGGCCGAACGGAGGGCCTGGATCATCGTCATGGATGTGGTTTTTGCTTCCTGCGCAGCGGCATCCACGGCCACTGCGTCTTTATCGATGTCTCTCTTCACCTCAAACCCCCAGTTGTTGGCGTTGGCGGCGCAGGTGTTCGGGCATCTCTTCATAGACGTCCTCGAACATCGATGCCGCACTCGGCACGCGGCCGTCGATCAGCGTGCCGTGGCGTTCGGCTTCCTTCTGCGCGGCCACGACTTCGGCTTCCAGCTCGGCCTGCAAGGCCTCGTGCTCGGCGTCGGACCACCAGCCTTTCTTGGTCAGGTGGCGCCGCAGGCGGCCGATCGGGTCGCCCAGCGGGAAGTAGGTCCATTCGTCAGCAGGGCGGTAGCGCGACGGATCGTCCGAGGTCGAGTGCGGGCCGGCGCGGTAGGTCACCCATTCGATCAGCGTCGGGCCCAGGTTGCGGCGCGCGCGCTCGGCGGCCCAGCAGGAAGCCGCGTACACGGCCAGGAAGTCGTTGCCGTCGACGCGCAGCGAGGCGATGCCGGCGCCGACGCCGCGCGCGGCGAAGGTCACGGATTCGCCGCCGGCGATCGCCTGGAAGGTCGAGATCGCCCACTGGTTGTTGACCACGTTCAGGATCACCGGGGCCTTGTAGACGTGGGCGAAGGTGAGGCCGGTGTGGAAGTCGCTCTCGGCGGTGGCGCCGTCGCCGATCCAGCCGGAGGCAATCTTGGTGTCGCCCTTGATCGCCGACGCCATGGCCCAGCCGACCGCTTGCGGGATCTGGGTCGCCAGGTTGCCGGAAATGGTGAAGAAGCCTTTTGCCTTGACCGAGTACATGACCGGCAGCTGGCGGCCCTTCATCGGGTCGCGTTCGTTGGAGAGCAGCTGGCACACCATGTCGACCAGCGGGTACTCGCGCGCCATCAGCAGGCTTTGCTGGCGGTAGGTCGGGAAACACATGTCGCCATCCTTCAAGGCCAGCGCATGCGCGGTGCCGATCGCTTCCTCGCCGAGCGAGGTCATGTAGAACGACAGCTTTTTCTGGCGCTGGGCGATGACCATGCGCGCGTCGAAGATGCGCGTCTTCAACATCGTGCGCAGGCCGAAGCGCAGCGTCTCGCGGTCCAGCGCCGGATCCCACGGGCCGACGGCGTTGTCGTCCTCGTCCAGTACGCGGATCAGGCTGGCGGCGATCGGGGCCGTGTCCTGGTAGCCGACATCGACGCCGGGACGCGGCACCGAGCCGGCAGGGCTCATTTGTAGATACGAAAAATCGGTCTTGCAACCCGGACGGCCGGTAGGCTCCGGGACATGCAGCGACAGAGGGTCACTCTGGCTCATATTCGCTTTCTCCTCGGTAAGGTATGTGCGGCAGGGCACATATTAATGGCGGCGGCGGGTTGCACGGCACGTCAGACAAACTATTTCGATGCTGTACCGCAGCACGGCGCCGCAGCGCAGGTGCGTTATCGCCCGCAGGCACAGGCTGCGACGGTAGCACGCAGCGCAGCGATGGAAAGTCGATTGCGGCAAGCGAAGCGCGGTCGCCGAAGTGGCCCGTCGGTGAGTCTCAGGTCGCCCATGGGCGCGGCATGGTCGGACGCCCTACCGGGAGAGGAGTATGTGTCTGCACAATTGGCAGGAAGTAGTGGTGCAGCGCACGACCGTGCCACCTGCAGTCTCGGATGGGCGTGCCGGCGGCGGGGGCGTCCTGACGCGGATCAGGCGCCTGCCGCGGACCAGGCCAGGCTGGCCCAGCCGGCCAGCAGCGCCAGTCCGCCGAGCGGCGTGATGGCGCCCAGCCATTTGCGGCCGCTCAGGGCCAGCACGTACAGCGAACCGGAAAACACCACGGTGCCGACGGCGAACAGCACGCCGGCGTTGCCCAGCGCGCCGGCGGACAACCTGGACGCCGCCGCGCCCGCGGCGAGCAGGGCCAGCGCGTGGACCAGCTGGTAGCGCACGCCGATCTCGAATACCGCCAGCATGTCGGGCGAGAGGCGCTTGCGCAAGCCATGCGCGCCGAAGGCGCCGAGGGCGACGCCAATGCATGCGGAGAGGGCGCCGGTGGTGATGAGGATGCGGTCGAGGTCCATGCCGCTACTCTACATCAGGCGGCGCAATCAGTGCGCGCCGGCGGCCTGTTGGGCGCCCCCGCCGGCCAGGCCGCTGGCCTGCGCCATCTGCTCGATCAGGGCGACGCAGGCGTCCGGTTGCGTCACTGGCAGCATGTGGCCGCCGTCGACCAGTTCCAGCCGCGCGCCGCCGACCTTGTCCGCCAGCGCCTGGCCGTCGTGGCGCCAGTCGAGGATGCGGTCGTCGCGGCCGAACAGGATGCCGAGCGGCAGGCGCAGCGCGCCGTAGCGCGCCTGCTGCAGCGGCAGGCAGCCATCCAGCGCCTGCAGGTCGTTCGATGCCGCCAGGTAGGCGGCCGGGCGCAGCGACAGCAGGCCGCCGCCGCGCATGCCGAAATCATTGGGTACCTTGTCCGGGCCGAACACCTGGTCCAGGGTCTGCTTGCTCTTGCCGATCGAACGCGGCGTGGCCAGGGTCCAGGCCAGCAGCGTACGCAGCGGCGCCGAGCGCACCATCAGGCCCTTGAACACCGCCGGCACGCGGCCGCCTTCGGGCATGTGGGTGAGCGGCGCCAGCAGCGCCAGGCCGGCGACCTTGTCCGCATGTTCCAGCGCCAGTGCCAGCGCGACCGCGCCGCCGAGCGAGTGGCCGACCACCAGCGGCCGACCCAGCGCCAGGCGCTCGACCAGCGCCGCCAGCGTGCTCGCCTGGGCCGACAGGTCGGCGCCGCCGCTCGCCGTGGACCAGCCGCTGCCCGGCCGGTCGACCACCACCACCCGAAAGCGCCCGGCCAGGCGGGCCGTGATGGCGTAGGTGAAGTGCGCCATCTGGCCGCCCAGCCCGTGGATCATCAGGATCGCCGGCCCCTCGCCGAACTCGCGCACGTGCAGGCGGGCGCCGGCGACGTCGACGAAGCGGCCTTTCGGCGGCAGCAGCGATTCGACCTTGCGCTTGAGCGCCAGCGTGACCAGCCAGCTGCCGGCCAGTCCGGCCACCACGATGCCGCCCAGGAAACCGAGGAGTGTCAGCACGATGCTCATCGTTTCATCGCCTTCTTGAGCAGGTTCCAGTAGCCGACCGGGGCCAGGCGCTCCAGCAGCGCGGCGGCCTTGGCATCGCTGCCGACCAGGATGCGCGCCCGGCGCTTCTCGATGCCGCGCACGATGATCTCGCCGGCTTCGTCCGGCTGCATGCGCAGCAGCTTTTCCATGTTCTTGCGGCCGCGCTCGACTTCCTCGCGCGGGGCGCTGGCCGGGATGCGCGCATTCTTCGCGATCGAGGTGGCGACCCCGCCCGGATGCACCACCGACACGCCGACGCTGCTGCCTTCGAGTTCGTTGCGCAGCACGTTGGAAAAGCCGCGCACCGCGAACTTGCTGGCGGCGTAGGCGGCCTGGCCGGGCGGGGTGATGATGCCGTAGATGCTCGAGACGTTGACGATGCGGCCGTCGTCGCTGCGGTGCAGGTGCGGCAGGAAGGCGCGCGTCATGCGCACCACGGCGTGGAAGTTCACCTCCATCAGCCAGTCGAAATCGTCCGCCGACACCTGCTCGAAGGTGCCGCCGAGCGCCACGCCGGCGTTGTTCATCAGCAGGTCGATGCGCTTGTGCACGCTCTCCACCAGGTGCGGAAAGGCGGCGACGGCGGCGCGGTCGGCGACGTCGAGGCGGTGCGCACTGGCGCGCACGCCCAGGCTCTGGGCGTCGCGCGCGGTGGCCTGGACGCCGGCGTCGTCGATGTCGGCCAGCGCCAGGTGGCAGCCGCGCCGCGCCAGCGACAGCGCGGTGGCGCGGCCGATGCCGCCGCCGGCGCCGGTGACGACGGCGACACGGTTGTTCAGGTTCAGCGAGGACGAGGTCCTGGCAGGGTTCCTTTGGCACCGAAGTGCATGATGCCGTCGGCGATGCGGCCGTAACGGATGGTGAGCATGTCTTGCAGGTAGTTCTGGTAGACATGCCAGGGCGCGCGCGAACCCTGCTGCGGCAGTTCGCGCGCGGCGCGCTGGACGTAGCCCGAGGTAAAGCCGAGGAAGGGCCGCGGCTCGACCCCGGCTTCGCGGTGCACCACGGCGACGGCTTGGCGGTGACGGTCCATGTGGCGCAGCAGGCGGCATACGTATTCGGCGGTCAGGTCGGCCTTGAGTGTCCAGGAAGCGTTAGTGTAGCCGAAGGTCATCACGCAGTTGGGCAGGCCGCTGAGCATCATGCCCTTGTACGACATGGCGTCGTTCGCC
>JAKOOD010000133.1 GCA_022701635.1 Burkholderiaceae bacterium
CGGATGATCGTCCGGGCGCCGCCCCAGCGGCCAGCGGAACTTGCGCTCGGCCTCCTGGATCGGCATGTCGTTGAGGCAGGCAAAGCGGCGCTGCATCAGCCCGTTCTCGTCGAATTCCCAGTTCTCGTTGCCGAAGGTGCGGAACCAGTTGCCCGAATCGTCATGCCATTCATACGCATAGCGCACGGCGATGCGGTTGTCCTCGAACGCCCACAGTTCCTTGATCAGGCGGTAGTCGAGTTCCTTTTTCCATTTGCGGTCGAGGAATTGGACGATCTCTTCGCGGCCATTGACGAATTCGACGCGGTTGCGCCACTGGCTGTCCGGCGTGTAGGCGAGCGCGACTTTTTCAGGGTTGCGCCCATTCCAGCCGTCTTCGGCGAGGCGGACCTTCTGGACGGCGGTGTCGCGGGTGAAGGGTGGCAGCGGCGGACGGGGTTCCGGGGTGGACATGGCAGTCTCCTTGGTTGTTGTCCTCGACAGGATAACGCAAGGCGGACTTGTGCAAACAAGCTCGGGCCCTAAATGAAAAGTCGACCCGCAGATTGGCCTATTCCATTGGAGTCCTTGGTCAGAGCAAGCGGATTCGACACTCCAGCGCTTGCAACCCGTGCAACCCGTGCAATTTCGAGTCGCTGCGCCTCATTTCAGTGAATGTGGCTGGTCACAGCATGCCAAGCCTCATTGTAAATTCCTGGTTATCTTCGTATCAGTGACAATTAGATATAATTTTTATAAATTTGACAGCGTATTATCTTTTCATCGGCCGATTCGATGAAATTGGTGAGGAGACGCTATGTGGCTGCTTATTTTTGCTGTCGTGGCCATAATGTGGTTTTTCCACCTGAGCCGTACGAAGCTCAGGGTCGGCACCAGGCCGCCGCGGCTTGTCGGCGACGGGACTTACGCGGTCGAGATCGTCGGTAAAAACAATTACCTGACCAGCTTTGAGAAGATTTGCGGCCGCCGCACAGCCGACTGCATCAATCGCAAGACCGAAGCTCACCTTACCTTCGAAGACGACAACGTATTCGACAACCAGGCCGTACGTGTGTCGATCACGGGTTACACGGTGGGCTACCTTCCTCTAGCGGTTGCACGCGACTTTCGTCGCGCAGTGATCGGTGTCGGCCTGGGTCGCGCGACCGTGTTCGAATGCAGTGCCCACATTCGGGGCGGCTGGGATGCGGAGTTGGGAAAACAGGGCAATTACGGCGTCTGGCTCGACTTGCCAGCGAGCGGCGCCATGTAGGCACTTGTGGACGGTCGGCGGCAGACAACTGCCCCGGCCTGTTAGTATGTTCAATGAAAAAAATTCTTGTCGTCGATGACCTTAGCCTGGATATCATGCTGACGCGTATGGCGCTGGCCCGCCATCAACCACCCTTGAAAGTCAGCGTCGCCCATGACGGCGAAGAGGCCTATCGAATGCTGACGGAGCAAGAGTTCGATCTCCTCCTCCTCGACATCAAGATGCCGCTCATCGACGGCTTCGAACTGCTGGAACGCCTGCATGCAGAGGACCGCCAGGTCGCGCCGGCCATCATCGTGTCCGGCTCGGGCTTGCTGTCGGATCGCACGCGGGCGTCAGAGCTCGGCGCAGTCGACTACATCCAAAAGGCCGTCGACTACAAAGTTTTTACGGAAGAGCTGCTGGCGGCAATCCGGCGTCATCAACTCTAGCTGGCTGGGAAGCATTGCACGAGTCAACGCAACAGCGCGCCGATGCTTTGCAGAAGTCGCCTATATTATGACTTTCGGTTACACCAGGCTTGCGCCTGCCAGCATGCGTGATGAAAAAAATCCTACTCGTCGACGACATGGACGTCGACCGCATGCTAACCCGCCTGGCACTCGACCGGTACTATTCAAACTTCAGGATTGTCGTAGCCTGCAGCTGCGAGGAAGCCTATCGGTCGGTTCAACAGCAGCACTTCGACCTCATCCTGCTCGACATCACCATGCCTTTGCTGGGCGGGCTTGAACTGCTCGAGCGCCTGTATTTCGAAGACATCAAAATACCACCTTGCATCATCATCTCTGCGTCATCCAAGCAGGTCGATCGTGCCCTGGCGATGGCCCTTGGCGCCAGCGACTACATCCACAAGGCAGTCGATTACAGTGTGTTCAAGGACGAGCTCCGCGCTGCGCTTGACCGTCAAGGCCTCACCTAGCGGACAGTGAAACCCGCCAATCTTTTGACAAGTTTGCTCAGCTATCCTCAGGCGAGCGATACGGTATTACGGCGACGCGGAACCAAAGGATCAGCAGAGAAACAATGACGGGCCTGACGGAGATCGCCGTAGTTCTGCGTTGAAGAATATCTCGAGGCGAAAAAATAGGGGTCAGTGCCAGCGCACTACCCCTATTCAAATTAGACGGTGTCTAATATACGGTACTGTCGATGCCTACAGAAAGACATCTCAGTCACTAAATTCATTGGTCGGGGCGAGAGGATTCGAACCTCCGACCCCGTGCACCCCATGCACGTACGCTACCAGGCTGCGCTACGCCCCGATCCAGCTTGCAATTATATCAGAGGCGGCCGAGATGGTTAAGACTTTGACAGCCACCACGGCACCGCTGCCGAAACGCTATTTCCACTCCCCGCGCAGTGCCAGCACTTGCTCGTACAGGCGCTCCGGCGTCACCTCCTGCGGCGGCACCGGACGGCCCACCGCCAGCGCCAGCCGGGAACGCCAGCCGCGCGCAAAGGTCCGCTCGAACACATTCGCCGGATCGCGCGAGAACACGCTGCCCCACAGGCCGCGCAGCGCCATCGGGATCACTGGCACCTGGCTGCGTTCGACGATCTTGGCGATGCCGCCGCGGAACGCGCTCATCTCGCCGGTGCGCGTCAGTTTCCCTTCCGGAAAGATGCAGACCAGTTCGCCGTCGTGCAGCGCGTGGGCGATGTCGACGAAGGCCTTTTCCATCAGCCACGGGTCGTCCTTGGCCGGTGCGATCGGGATCGCCTTGGCGGTGCGAAAAATGAAACCGAGCAGTGGCGTCTTGAAGATCTGGTGGTCCATCACGAAGCGGATCGGGCGCGGGCTGGCGGCCATGACCACGATGGCGTCGACGTAAGAGACGTGGTTGCAGACCAGTACCGCCGCGCCCTCTGCCGGAATACGCTCGGCGTCCACGGTCGACACGCGGTGGATGGTGTGGATCAGCAGCCAGGCCAGGAAGCGCATCAGGAATTCCGGCACCAGCGAGAAGATGTAGATGGCGACCACGGCATTCAGCAGCGCGGTGGTGAGGAACATTTCGGGGATGCTGAAGCCCTGTCCGATCAGGAACACGGCGACGCCGGCGGCGGCCACCATGAACAGCGCGTTGAGGATGTTCAGGCCGGCGATGGTGCGCGACATGTGCTGCGGGTCGCAGCGGGTCTGGATCAGCGCGAACAGCGGCACGATGAACAGGCCGCCGAACACGCCCAGCAGCAGCAGGTCGGCCAGGAGGCGCACGCTGCCGTGCTGGGCCAGCAGGCCCAGCGCATCGACGGCGGCCGTGTTCGTGTAGCCGAGGCTGGCGAAATACAGGTCGATGCCGAACAGCGACAGGCCGATGGCGCCGAAGGGCACCAGCCCGATCTCGACCTTGCGGCCGGACAGTTTTTCGCACAGCAGCGAGCCGCTGCCGATACCGAGCGAAAAAATCGTCAGCAATAGGACGAAGACGCTGTGGTCGCCGTGCAGGTAATCCTTGGCGAACAGCGGGAATTGCGACAATACCAGGGCACCATAGAACCAGAACCAGGAATTGCCCAGCATCGACAGGAACACGGTGCGGTTCTTGCGCGAGAACGACAGGTTGCGCAACGATTCGCCGACGAAATTCTTGCTGATCTTGAGGTCGGGCGCCGGCGCCGGCGACGGCGGAATGCGCCAGCTGGTCGCCAGCCCCAGCAGCGCCACCAGCATCGTGCCGCCGGCCACCAGTTCGACGCCCAGCGTGCCATGTCCGGCCAGCACCGCGCCCATCACTTCGCCCAGCAGGATGCCCACGAAAGTCCCCATCTCGATCACGCCGTTGCCGCCGACCAGTTCGTCGGCGCGCAGGTGCTGCGGCAGGTAGGCGTACTTGACCGGGCCGAACAGCGTCGAGTGGATGCCCATGCCAGCCACCGCCGCGATCAAGAGCCACAGCGTGTGCGTCAGCCAGCCGGCCGCGGCCACCGCCATGATCACGATCTCGAGCAGCTTGACGAAGCGTGCCAGCCTGCCCTTCTCCACCTTGTCGGCGACCTGGCCGGCGGTGGCGGACAGGACGACGTAGGGCAGGATGAACAGGCCGGGGATCAGGTTGTTCAGCAGGCTCGGTGGCAGCGTGGTCCAGGACAGCGCGTCATAGGTGAGGACCACCATGAGCGCGGTCTTGAACAGGTTGTCGTTGAAGGCGCCTAGGAACTGGGTCCAGAAAAACGGGCCGAAGCGGCGCTGGGTCAGCAGGGAAAATTGGCTGTTGTGGCTCATGCTAGGGATCTGGCGTCGGCGTTCATGATGTCGAGACGCGTAATCTACAACACAACTATGGGCTTGGATACTGGGTGTTGCTACATATCAAGCCTGGTCGCGCATCCCGCGACTACCGGTAGCAGGGCGCGCGACGCTGGCCCATGAGTATCGGCAAATGCCACCAAGAACCATATGTTGTTGGCTACCTATTGCGACTGGATAAGAAAGATTGCCACGAAACGATGCTGGATTTGAGCGGTCACAAGAACAAGGCGGACGGCGCTTCTTGTGCACTGCAGCGCAGGTAGAATTCGCGCATGAATTCCACTAACCACACCCCTAAAGAGCACAGCCTGTGTGAAGCGCTGTTCGACCAGGTCGAGCGCGATTTGCTCGCGCTGACCACGGTCTCACTCGATCCGGATGCGGCGCCGGGCGTCTGCATCGATGAATTCGCGAACGAATTCCTCGGGCAATGGAGTTTGCCGCCAAGGCGCCGTTTCAGGAACTCGTTTTAGCCTAGGCTTTCCAGGCGGATGCGCACGACCTTGGCCACCGTCGTCGCCAATCCTTCGATCCTTGCAATCGCCGCGTTCACGTACTTTTCGCGGGTCAGGTGGGTAATGATGACGATGTCGGTGCGGGCCTTTTCACCCGGCTCCTTCTGCAGCACGGCGTCGATCGAGATGCCGGCGTCGGCCAGGATGCGGGTCAGGTCGGCCATCACGCCCAGCTGGTCCTGCACGTTCACGCGCAGGTAGTAGCTGGTGCGGATGTCGTCCATCGGCAGGATCGGCACGTCGGCCAGTTCGCCCGGATGGAAGGCCAGGTGCGGCACGCGCGAGTACGGATCGACCGTGGCCGA
>JAKOOD010000667.1 GCA_022701635.1 Burkholderiaceae bacterium
GGACGCACTGCTCACCGGCAAGCTCGAACCGACGAACGAGCCCTACGCCATCGCGAAGATCGCCGGCATCAAGCTGTGCGAGAGCTACAACCGCCAGTACGGCGCCAGCCACGGCATCGACTATCGCAGCGTCATGCCTACTAATCTTTACGGGCCAGGCGATAATTACCATCCGGAAAATTCTCACGTCATTCCGGCGCTGATCCGCCGCTTCCACGAAGCGAAGATCAACAACAGCACAAGCGTGACAATTTGGGGCACCGGCACACCGCGCCGCGAATTCCTGTACGTCGAAGACATGGCCGCCGCCTGTGTGCACACGATGAACTTGGACAAGGCGATCTACGAAGCGCATACCCAGCCCATGCTCAGCCATATCAACGTCGGCTACGGCGACGACATCACCATCGCCGACGTCGCGCGTGAAATCGCCCGCACCGTCGGCTATCAAGGCCGCATCGAGTTCGACAGCAGCAAACCGGACGGTACCCCGCGCAAGCTGATGGACAGTTCGCGGCTGCATGCGCTCGGCTGGAAAGCACGCGTCGCCCTGCCCGAAGGCCTAGCCCGCGCCTATCGGGATTTCCAGGAATACGCGCGCACTTGACGCGGCAATCAATCTTCAACCCAGCATTGACATAACACGATGACCTCAACCAGCAACAAAGTCGCTCTCATTACCGGCGTCACGGGCCAGGACGGTTCCTACCTGGCCGAGCTTCTGCTCGAAAAAGGCTATACGGTGCATGGCATCAAGCGCCGTGGCAGCCTGTTCAATACCCAGCGCGTCGACCATATCTATCAAGATCCGCACATCGAGAACAGCCGTTTCAAGCTGCATTACGGCGACCTGAGCGACACGAGCAACCTGGTGCGTATCGTCCAGGAAACTCAGCCGGACGAGATCTACAACCTGGGCGCGATGAGCCACGTGGCCGTCAGCTTCGAGAGCCCGGAATACACGGCCGACGTCGATGGCCTTGGCACTCTGCGCATTCTGGAAGCGATCCGCATCCTGGGCATGGAAAAGAAGACCCGTTTCTACCAGGCGTCGACGTCGGAGCTATATGGCCTGGTGCAAGAGATTCCGCAAAAGGAAACCACACCCTTCTATCCGCGCAGCCCGTACGCGGTCGCCAAGCTCTATGCCTATTGGATCACGGTCAACTACCGCGAAGCCTACGGCATGTACGCCTGCAACGGCGTGTTGTTCAACCATGAAAGCCCGCGCCGCGGCGAGACCTTCGTCACCCGCAAGATCACGCGCGCACTGGCGAACATCGCCCAAGGCCTGGAAGAATGCCTGTACATGGGCAACATCGATGCACTGCGCGACTGGGGTCATGCTAAGGACTACGTGCGCATGCAATGGATGATGCTGCAGCAGGACAAGCCGGAAGATTTCGTGATCGCCACCGGTGTCCAGTACAGCGTGCGTCAGTTCATCACATGGAGCGCCGAAGAACTGGGCATCACTCTCAAGTTCGAAGGCAGCGGTGTGGACGAGATCGCCACTGTGGTAGCGATCAGCGGCGACAAATGCCCTGCCCTCAAGCCGGGGACGGTGATCATGCGCGTCGATCCCCGCTATTTCCGTCCAACCGAAGTCGAAACCCTGCTGGGCGATCCAGCCAAGGCTAAGGAAAAACTGGGCTGGGTGCCGGAAATCACCGTGCAGGAAATGTGCAGCGAGATGGTCGCGCACGACCTGGCCGAGGCACGCCGCATGGCTCTGCTCAAGCAGCACGGCTATGACGTGAACGTCAGCGCAGAATAAGAAGCGGTCCGCATGCCAGTCATTACCACCATACGAGGGCGCTCGTTCGCCGCCGAAACCGGGCAGTCGATCCTGGACGCCGCGGCCAGTGGCGGCGTGTCGCTGCCGTACAGCTGCCGTACTGGCCGCTGCAGCACCTGCAAGTGCAAGGTCGTCAGCGGCACCAGCGTCGCACTGCAGGATGAGCTCGGATTGAGCGTGGAAGAAAAGGCCGCGGGCTGGATCCTCGGCTGCGTGCGCAGTGCCGCGGACGACCTGACGCTCGACGTCGAAGACCTGGGCAGCGTGACCCTGCCACCGGCGAAGACAGTTCCCTGCCGCATACAAAGCCTGGCGCAGCTTGCGCCGGACGTGATGGAAGTCGTGCTGAGGCTGCCACCGACGGCCGCGTTCAACGCCCTGCCGGGACAGTACGTGGATATCATCGGCCCCGGCGGCACGCGTCGCAGTTATTCGCTGGCTGCAGCCGATGTCTCCAGTAAGCAATTGCTGCTGCACATACGCCAAGTCGAAGACGGGGTGATGAGCCGGTATTGGTTTGGCGAGGCCAAGGTCAACGACCTGCTGCGCCTGCACGGGCCGCTCGGCACGTTCGTGCTGCGCGACGTGGCGGGTCTGCACCTCGTCTTCCTCGCGACCGGCACCGGCATCGCCCCCGTAAAGGCGTTGCTTGAGGAGCTTGCCGCAGATCCCGAGCGTGCCGCACAGCATCGCTTGACGGTATTCTGGGGCAACCGCGAAGCAGAAAGCTTTTGCTGGGATCCGGTTCGATTGGGCCTCGACGTCGGCGTCCATCACTTGCTATCGGGCCAGGACACGAGTTGGAGCGCCGCGCGGGGTTATG
>JAKOOD010000675.1 GCA_022701635.1 Burkholderiaceae bacterium
CCAGCCGGGCCGGGATCGCGTTCTTCGTCGTCCCCATCGACGGGCCCCATTCGGAGACCAGGTGGTCGCCGCTGGCGCGCTCGTAGGGACCGGCCAGGTCCTTATAGGCCTGGGCGAAGCCGCCCGAGCTGACCACGCGGATGTCGGTGGCCTGGGCGGGGGCGCCGGCGGCCAGCGCGCATGCGGCCAGGGCCGCCAGTGCCGTGTGTTTCAAATAGTGTGCTCGCATGGTGTCTCCTTGTCTCCGTTAGAATTTCTGCATGAGCCCGAGCGTCAGGGCGGCGCCGTGGCGGTCGTTGGCGCGCGCCGCGGTCAAGCCGGCGGCGTCGCCGCGCCAGGTGGTGTAGTCGGCTTCGACGTAGGCGGTGGTGCGCGGGGCCAGCGATTTTTCGATGAACAGGAATTCGCGATCGAAGCCGTCGTCGACGAAGCCGGTGGCTGCGCGCCGCACGCCGTACCAGGCCGCCGTGACCAGCACCCCGGGACCGGCCGGGTGGCTCACGCCGGCGGACAGCACGCGCTGCTGCACGCTGCGCGCCGGGCCCGTGTCGGCATGGTTGCGGGCGAGGTTGGCCTTGAACTGCCAGGCGTCGAGCTTGAGCGCGGCGCCGAGCGTCCAGGCATCCAGCGGCAGGCCGTCGCGGCTGCGGAACTGCATGGTGGCGCCGGATACCGACCACGCCGCCTGCTGGTAGGCCAGCGCCACGCCATGGCTCGACAGCGCCGCGGTGTCACCCGGCACCTCGCCGAAGGAATAGGCCGCGCGCGCCTGCCACGGGCCGACGGTGGCGGTGTACTTCAGCGTATTGTCGAGGCGGTAGAAATTGTCGGCGTAGCCGCTGGGGCCGTACTGGGTGCCGAAGGCGTGGGTGCCGAACCTGGTGTTGCTCAAGCCCGCGATATTGATGTTCGGATTGAAGCTGGCGAAGCGCTTGCCGATCGGATCGACCGGCAGCAGGGCATCCGACAGCAGCGTCGGCTGGCGGCCCAGGGCCACGGTGCCGTAGGGCGAATCGAGGCCGACCCAGGCCTGGCGGTCGAACAGGCGGTCGCTCTTGGCCGAGGTGCCGTTGTCGGCATTGATCCCGCCTTCGAGCCGGAACACGGCTTTCCAGTCGCCGCCGAGCGATTCCTGGCCGCGGATGCCCCAGCGGCTGGTATTGTCGACGCCGCTGCTCAGCGACTGAGTGGTCCCCGATGGCAGCGGCGTGTTGTTGGCGCCCAGGCCGTTCAACGAGCGGATACCGACATCGACGATGCCATACAGGTCGACGCCGGACTGGGCGGTGCAGGCCCCGCTCGCGACGAGCAGGGCGGTGAACATGCAGGAATGGCGCACGTTTGTCTCCATGGGTGTGCCTTCTTGTCGAGGCTGATTTTCGTATAACAGTCATCATCCCCGAGAATGAGTGATTTGATAATTGCAATTTTCTGGCGTATTCTTGCGCCATGCGCATCAATTACGACATCCTCGATCTGCAAGCCTTCGTCGCCGTGGCCGAACGCGCCAGCTTTCGCCAGGCGGCGGCCGATTTGTTCCTGTCCCAGTCCGCGCTCAGCCGGCGCATCGACAAGCTGGAAGAAAGCCTGGGCGTCAAGCTGTTCGAGCGCACCACGCGGCGGGTCCAGCTCACCAACGTCGGCGAGACCTTCCTGGTCAACGTGCGTACCGCGCTCGACGGACTGGAAGACGCGGTGCTGGGCATCGCCGACCTGGCCGCCCACCGCACCGGCAGCGTCACCTGCGCCTGCGTGCCGTCCGCGGTCTGGCATTTCCTGCCCGAGGTGCTGAAGCAGTTCAGCGCGCGCTACCCGCGCATCCGCGTGCGCGTGCACGACGAGAGCGCCCAGGACGTGCTGAACCTGGTGCTGAGCGGGGAGGCCGATTTCGGGATCAACTTCGCCGGCGCCGAAAACCCGGAGATCGTGTTCGCGCCGGTGCATGTGGAGAGCTATGTGCTGGCGATGCGGCACGACCACCCGCTGGCCGGGCGCAAGGTGCTGAACTGGAAGGATACGGTGGACGAACGCTATATCTCGGTCGCCAAGTCGAGCGGCAACCGCAGCGTGATCGACGCCGCGCTGGCCGGCATCGAGAAGCACCCGCTCATCCTGTGCGAAGTGAATCACGTGTCCGGCGTGCTGGCGCTGGTCGAAGCCGGCATCGGCGTGGCCGCCGTGCCCGGCCTGTCGGTGCTGCCGGGACGCCCGGACGGCATCGTCGGCGTGCCGCTGGTGAATCCGGAGATCAAGCGCACGCTCGGCCTGATCACCAAGCGCGACCACAGCATGGCGCCGGCGGCGCGCACGCTGTTCGAGATGCTGTCGGAGGCGCTGCTGAAGCGCGCATCCTGAGGCGGCGCGTGCTGCCCTTGGATGCGCAGTATGCCGCTTAGTCGCTGAGAGGACGCGACGCCAGCTTCTCGGCCACGACCGCGGTGATGACGGCCTGCAGCACGTGGATCGCCCAGCGCTCGCCGGCCTTGCGCGGACCGGCTTCGATTTCGCCCTCGGTGATGCCGAGGACCGGCGCGATGGCGCCGATGTTGACGGCATACAGCGCAGTGCCGTACAGGGCGCCCAGCGCGGCCGGGGACACCGATGGCGCGGCTTCGCGCAGCGCCGGCAGGGCCGCCGCGAAGGCGGCCGAGGCGCCCAGGTGATTCACGAATTCCACCGCACTGGTGCCGGCGTCGCCGATGACGGCGCGCGAGCCCGAGACGCGGTCGATCCAGTCGACCGCATCGCGGTCCAGCGTCTTGGTCAGCAAGCCGGTCTTGCGGCCCACGTTCATGACCAGGGTCGTCACCACGCCCGCGACCAGGCCGCCCACGACGGCTGCTTTGTATTTTTCCATGTCAGCTCCTGTAAATTGGGGACGATACGTGCTTGCGTCCGGCATCTCGGTGCGCTGCTGCACTGAGTGGTGCAATCGTGGCGCATTAATGGCGCAATCATGGCGCAATCGTGGCGCCGCTGGGCAGCGGCATGCGCAGCGGGTATCATGCTGCCATGAAGCTCAGCCTGAAAATCGGCGCCACGCTCGCGTTCTGTGCAGCGGCGGCGCTCGCACCCTGTACCACCTTCGCACAACCGGCGCCCGCCACCATCCGCACCCTGGCCGTCCAGGCATCGAAGTCGTCCACGCAGCCCAGCGGCCCGTACGACGAACGCGGCTGGCTGGATCGCTTTTATGCCCCGCGCAAGTACGCGCCGGCCTGGAACCCGTCGACCGCCGCCGCCGCCTTGTGGGTGCTGAACCGCGCCACGCTGCAGGGCCTGGACCCGCGCGACTACGGTGCCGATGCCCTGCAGCGGCAACTGAGCGCCGGCGGCGACCCCGCCCGCTTCGATGTCGCGCTGACATCGGCCATGCTGCACTACCTGGCCGACCTGCGCGTCGGCCGCGTGCGTTCCGAATACCATACGCGGCTGCCGGACGCGCGCCTGCGCCAGTACGACCCGGTCGAACGGCTGCGAACCGGCCTCGCCGGCGGCAAGCTGCAGGCCGCGGTCAAGGCGGCGCTGGCGCATTACCGCGACCTGGCCAAGCAGCCGTATGCGGCGCTGCCGGCGCCAGCCGCCAAGGTGGCGCCGGGCAGCGCCTATCCCGCCGCGCGTGCGCTGTTCGAGCGCTTGGTGCTGCTGGGCGACCTG
>JAKOOD010000679.1 GCA_022701635.1 Burkholderiaceae bacterium
GTTCGCGCCGTTCTCGCTCGACCCGTTCGCGCTGACGCCGTTCGCGATGGGCCGGCTGCACGGCCCGCCGCCGGGTCCGCCCCTCACTTTGCAGACCGTCGAGCAAGCCCTGCGCGCGGCGCCGGACGTCGAGGTGGTGCGCACGGTCGGCGCCGGAAACGTCGACCTGATGCGCGCCGGCCCGGACGCCCCGGCCGGCGTGCTGGTCGCGCGCATGACCGACGACAAGGCGAGCGACCTGCTGCGCCAGACCCAGGGCCGCCTGCTGGTCGAGCGCGACCACCATCTGCAGCTGCTCGATCCGGTGCTGCCGCGCACGCCGGCGCTGGTGGATTCTTTTTCGATCCTGGATGCGCCCGCCTTCGACGTGACGGTGCGCGTGCTCGACAAGGACGGCATGGCGGTGCCCGACGCCGACGTCTCGCTGTTCGGCGGCCTCGCGCCCGCCAGCGCCGTCACCGACGGCAACGGCCTGGCGATCGTCACCGTGCGCGGTTCGCCCGCGTCGGTCACCGGCCTGTACGTGAAGCCGCGCTTCGATTACTGGACCTACTACCAGGTCGATCCCGACCTCGATGACACGCAGGCGAACGTGGTGACCGTGCACGCGCTGTCCGAATGGCCGTCGCTGCCGGGCTTCCCGGCGCGCGGCGCGATGGGCTGGGGGGCGCGCGCCATGCGCCTGGACCAGTTGCCGCCGAGCTTTCGCGGCCAGGGCGTGAAGATCGCCATCATCGACTCCGGCGCCGCCACCACCCATGCCAACCTGAACCGGATTCGCAGCGGCGTCGACGTCGTCAACGACAACCCGGCGACCTGGACCCAGGACGTGCTCGGCCATGGTTCGCATTGCGCCGGCGTGATCGCCGCCACCGACCCGGGCTTCGGCATCCGCGGCTTCGCGCCGGAGGCGGAAGTGCACGTCTGCCGCCTGTTCCCCGGCGGCCAGATCAGCCAACTGATCGAGGCGCTCGAATACTGCATCGACCACCAGATCGACGTCGTCAACCTGAGCCTGGGCGGTGCCGGCCCGTCGGCGGCGCTCGAGCAGCAGATCGTGCGCGCCAAGCGCGCGGGCGTCGCCTGCATCGTCGCGGCCGGCAATTCCGGCGGACCGGTGCAATATCCGGGTGCGTCGCCGAACGTGCTGGCGGTCAGCGCGATCGGCAAGATCGACGAGTTCCCGCGCGACAGCTACCACACCCAGACCGTCGGCCAGGACATCGACGCGCAAGGTTATTTCACCGCCAGCTTCAGCTGCTCGGGACCGCAGGTCGGCGTGTGCGCACCGGGGGTGGCCATCGTGTCGTCGGTTCCGCCCAACAATTTCGCGGCCTGGGACGGCACCTCGATGGCGGCGCCGCACGTGACCGGCCTGGCCGCCCTGATGCTGGCGCACCATCCGGAATTCCAGAGCCAGGCGCGGATGCGCTCGGCCGAGCGGGTCGAACGCCTGTTCCAGCTGATCCGCGCCAGCGCGCGCCCGGTCAGCCGGGGCGACCCGACGCGCATCGGCTACGGCATGCCGGATGCGGTGGTGGCGCTCGGCCTGGGCGTCAATTCCGGCATCGGGCCGGGCCGGCAAGCCGTGCCGCCGATGCCGGGCGCGCTGTTCGGGGCGATGGCAATGCCGCCGGGCGATCGCGGCGCATTCGGAGGCGTGCCGGGGATGGCGGGGATGACGGGCATGGCCGGCGCGGCGGGCGGCGGGCAGGCGGGCGACTTCGCGCCGTTCGGGTTCGGATTGGTCAACCTGCGGCCGCATGGCTGGTGAGCGTGCTCCCGCGACGGACACACGAAACAGGAAGGCAACGCGACAGGAGAAACGAGCGGCAGCGAAAGACAATACCGCGCGGACAAAAGAAAACCGGGGCAGACCTGTCGCGCAAGCGCGTCGGTCTACCCCGGTTCATGACTGGCGTCCCCACGGGGATTCGAACCCCGGTACTCACCGTGAAAGGGTGATGTCCTAGGCCTCTAGACGATGGGGACCTTAGGAACCTTGGTGGAGGTAAGCGGGATCGAACCGCTGACCTCTTGCATGCCATGCAAGCGCTCTCCCAGCTGAGCTATACCCCCAAGTACTACAATAAAAAAGCCGCGCAAGCGGCTTTCTGCTGCTGTCTGGCGTCCCCACGGGGATTCGAACCCCGGCACTCACCGTGAAAGGGTGATGTCCTAGGCCTCTAGACGATGGGGACCTAAAACTGTTTGCTACTCATGCTGCTCGTGCTGCCTTGCGATGCCGCCGCTGGCGCGGCACCACAATCGAACCAAAATTCTTGGCGTCCCCACGGGGATTCGAACCCCGGTACTCACCGTGAAAGGGTGATGTCCTAGGCCTCTAGACGATGGGGACCCTGGACTGCGATGACACTGTATTCTTCCGTTGGTGGAGGTAAGCGGGATCGAACCGCTGACCTCTTGCATGCCATGCAAGCGCTCTCCCAGCTGAGCTATACCCCCTTCGGGAAGACAGTATCATAACATACTGTTTTTACTTCGACTACTGTGCCGCTTTGGCGTCCCCACG
>JAKOOD010000716.1 GCA_022701635.1 Burkholderiaceae bacterium
TGCTGGGCCAGGTCGTCCTTTTCGCACAGCAGCACGCGCAAGCCGCGCCCGGCGGCATCGCGCGCGATCCCGGCGCCGTTGATGCCGCCTCCCACCACCAGCACGTCGCAATCGATGCGTTTCGGATGCTCGCCCATGTCGGTTCCTTTGCATGCCATTCTGCTTAGAGTGCCTAACAAAACCTTCAGGGCAAGGCGCATTGTCGAAGGCAGTACGTTAGTACGGCGAGACAATGCAACGCCGCCATGGAGGTTTTGTTAGGCGCTCTTAGTCTAGTGGCGCGCGCAAGGACGGTGTTCGGCCATATCAATCTCGCGGAGACCGCGCCACGGCGTGTGTAAAATCGGCGCATGAGCATTCCCAACATCGCACACTGAGATGGCGCCCGAGATGCGCGCCTGGGTCCGCATGCCTTCCGGCAAGCGGCTTGACCTGCTGAACCCGACCCCTTTCGACTGGGACGATGCCGACCTGGCGCTCGGTCTGGCCCGCACCTATCGCTGGGGCGGCCACACCGCCTGGCCCTTGCCGCTGTCGGTGGCCCAGCACTCGCTCAGCGTGATGCTGCTGCGCCGTGCCGCCGCGCCGGCCGGCACGCCGCTGGCGCCGGTCATTGAACTGCGCGAATTGCTGCACGACGCCGAGGAAGGCTTGCTCGGCTTCGACGCCGTGTCGCCGCTCAAACCGTTCCTCGGCGACGGTTTTCGCGCGCTGACGCGGCGTCTGGAACAGGCGGTATTCCTGCGCTATGGCTTGCCGGCCTGGACCCCGGCCGAGCACGAGCGCCACAAGCGCGCCGACCGCCTGGCCGCGGCCAGCGAAGCCGTGCACGTGGCCGGCTGGTCGGCCAAGGAAGTGCGCGACACGCTGCGCATCCGCGCGGCCGTGCTGCAGGACGATCCGCTCGCCGCGGTCTACGATTGCCGGCCTTGGGAGCCGTGGAAACCGGCCGTGGCCGCCGAGCGTTTCCTGGCGGCGCTGGAGAGCCTGAAACGGCGCATCGATGCGCAAGCACAACTTACGGATGAAAAGAACCCACATGGCGCCTGATCCCCATGCCGGTCACGATGAGGCCGGCCTCGACGCCGCAGTCACCCGCGCAGTCGCCCGCGCGGCCGCGCTCGTGCGCGATGCCGACGCCCTGCTGATCGGCGCCGGCGCCGGCATCGGGGTCGATTCCGGCCTGCCCGACTTCCGCGGCGACCATGGCTTCTGGCAGGCTTATCCGCCGCTGGCCGCTCGCGGCATCCGCTTCGCCGAGATCGCCAATCCGCACAGCTTCGACGCCGATCCGGCGCTGGCATGGGGTTTCTACGGTCACCGCCTGGCGCTGTACCGGGCGACCGTGCCGCACGAGGGCTTCGCCATCCTGAAGGCGCTGGGCGCATCCCTGCCGCACGGCGCCTTCGTGTTTACCAGCAACGTCGACGGCCAGTTCCAGCGCGCTGGCTTCGACCCCGGCCATGTCGTCGAATGCCACGGCTCGATCCACCACCTGCAATGCACGCGGCCCTGCAGCGACGCCATCTGGACGGCGGACGCGGTGAGGCCCGAGGTCGACCCCTCGACCTGCACGATGACGCCGCCGTTGCCGGCCTGCCCGCGCTGCGGCGCGCTGGCCCGCCCCAACATATTGATGTTCAACGACAGCCGCTGGCTGGAAGCGCGCAGCGAATCACAGTACGAACGCTTCACGGCCTGGCGTGCCCAGGCGCAGCGGCCGGTCGTCATCGAACTGGGTGCCGGTAATGACATTCCCTCGGTGCGGCGACTGTGCGAGACACAGCGCGCGCCGCTGATCCGCGTCAATCCCCGCGAACCGGCGGTAGCAGCAGGCAAGGGAGTCGCTATTGCGGCAGGTGCACTCGACGCATTACGGCATCTGCGCACTGCGCTTGCCACCTGAACGAATATTTTCTTGGTGAAATTTTATTTCACGAAGCGTAGTGGAGAGAAATTTCGTTCAGTGCGCGCTTTATGCGCCGGGCATCGACTGCCTTAATTTTAAGCAATAATTAACGTTACGAAAATGCTAATGCGATTTTGAGGAGCTTTGCCTAAACTGTTGATTCCACGGTCTTTATTCTGATATCCACAAGAAATGTGGATAACTGTGTGGACAAGCGCCTCTTGACAAGCCGGAAGCGCAGTATTGATGCGGGTTTCAACAAAATGCCCGTTCAACAGGCAAAAAACGAATCCTTTGAAATCAACGGCTTACGATTGCGCGTGTTTTCAGCAGGACGTGGTAGTGGGGTAAATTCCTACAAAATCGTGTGCTGGGGGATAACTCGCCAACCGTAATCAAGAAGTGGCACATGCAGCGCATGATTTATTTCCACTAGGATTTAAACCCCTTCATTTACAGGCATCGCGCGCACGTTCGCGTACCAGTATCCGCACCGAATCGGGCATCGGTTTGCGGCTATGCAGCGTCTTTCCATCGTTCCAGACCGCTTCCTCGACATGCTTCAGCATGGCCTGGCTTGGCGGATGAAGCACGTGCGCTGGTCATCGACGTGGCGGTCGCCCAACTGGGCCTGCTGCTTGATGAAGAAGCGGTTCGGGACCACCATCTACAGGTTTTCCTTGGCGCGCGTCATTGCCACGTACAGCAGGCGTCGCGCTTCCTCGGTGTCCTCGAGCGAACCGCTGGCCATGTCGGACGGGATGCAGCCGTCGACCACGTTCAGCAGCGTCACCGATTTCCATTTCCAGCCTTTGGACGAATCGATGGTCGACAGGATCAGGTCGACTGCGGCACGGCATCCGGTGGTCGCGGCTGTTGACCACGCGCGAATGGATCGCCAGGCAGGTCCCTTTCAGCGGAAAGCGTTTCTGGCTTCCCTGCCCGTCGTTGTGGCCGAGGCCGATTTCCTGGCGCACCATGCCCATCAGGTCTTCGGAATCGCGGCGGTCGTTGATCATGAACGAGGCTTCCAGGCCCATGGTGCCGGCGTATTCACGAAGCAGGCACGCGCCGATGTCGTGGAAGGTGCGGGCCCATGGCGGTTTGGCCATGAGGCCCGGCGCGCCCGCGCTGCCGAACAAGCGCTGCAGGACGGCGGCGGCACGCTGGCCCATTTCGTTGGCGGAACGGCGCGAAAACGTGAGCAGTAATCGAGCGCAAAAGGCAGTCGCGCCGGACCAGGCTAATCCTGTAGCAAAATCACATCGACAAGGCTAACTATCACGCCCTATTACGCTCAATTTGCGCTACCTCAACGAAGACATTGATATATGTCAGATATCCACAAAATCTGTGCATAAGTTTGTGGAAAAATACCCCCTTGACAAGCTGGAAACAAGCGCACATGCGGCTTTCAACAAGTTGCCCGTTGCGCGGGCAACTTGTGAACCACGCAAAATCGACGCCTTCACCAAGGCGGGGGACCGCACTTCCGAGACCTCGCCGCGTGCGGATATGTCGCATGCCGCCAATGCTGCTTGCATACGACTTGCGTCCCAATTACACGCTCCATGAGCGCCTGCGCCCTGGCTCGGTAAGCACGCGTTCGATGACGTCGTTACCAACATCCTGGGAACGCAGGTATTCGAGCGCGGACATCGTATTGCTGCGCTGCTGGAGCGCGATGCCGAGGTCGACAATGTCTTTTTGACGCGCATCGCGTCGTTGATAAGGCACGACAAAGTCGCTGCCATCGTGGTCGAGGTTATCTTGGGGCATCGCAACTCCTGGTGTCGATGAAGGTGAAGATGGTTATGGGTCAAGCCCTAGGGAGTATTTGCCAGCATTAGCCAAAGTCAAGCAAATTTCGCATGTCGGCGTGAAATCTCGATGACAACGTATGCCAACTGCATGATGGACGACACAATCCGGCCGTGCGCCATCATCGGATGGGTGAGCCTAGAATGGTTGCGTCATCGAAGCGATGTCCACTTTCAACCACCAAGCAGCGAGGCCGCCCCATGAGCATGACCCCAGATCCCGACCTGAAACCTGGCGACGAAGCCGAACCGGGCACGCCGGGTGCCGCTGAAGACTTGTGCGATAGCTGCGGCGGCAGCGGCAAGCTGGACAACGGCAAGACCTGCCCCGAGTGCGAAGGCACCGGCCGCGTGATGCGCGGCATCGGCGGCGGCTGAACCCGCGCCTGGCGCTGAGCCGACATCGTCGGCGCGGATCGGGCATACTTGCGCTATCGTTAACTTGTCCCTGCGAGCTCCGATGGATGCCGTCATGCCCGAACTCCTCAGCGAACACGCCTGCTTCGGCGGCGTGCAGCGCTTCTATCAATACGACTCCCCCGCGATCGGCCTGCCGATGCGGTTTTCGGTCTACCTGCCGCCCGGGGCCGCCGACACCGCCACCAGCACGGATGCCGCCAAGCTGCCGGTGCTGTTCTTCCTGGCCGGCCTGACCTGTACCGAAGAAACCTTCATGATCAAGGCCGGTGCCCAGCGCGTGGCCGCCGAACTCGGGGTGATCCTGGTAACGCCGGATACCAGTCCGCGCGGCGCCGGCGTTCCCGGCGAAGCCGACAGTTGGGATTTCGGCGTGGGCGCCGGATTCTACGTCGACGCCACCGAGGAGCCCTGGTCGCGCCACTACCGCATGTACAGCCACATCCTGGAACTGCGCGAACTGGTGCTGGCCCGCCTGCCCGCCGACCCGACACGCGTCGGCATCTTCGGCCACTCGATGGGCGGCCACGGCGCCCTGATGCTGGCGCTGCGCAATCCTGCGCTGTTCCATTCGGTCTCGGCCTTCGCCCCGATCGCCGCGCCGGTACGCTGCCCGTGGGGCCAGAAAGCCTTCGGCGGCTACCTGGGTGCCGACCAGGCTGCCTGGCGCGCCTACGATGCCACCGAGCTGATGGCGAACAGCACCGCGGCGCCTTTCCCCAAAGGCATCCTGGTCGACCAGGGCCTGGCCGATAAATTCCTGGCCGAACAGCTTTATCCGGAGGCTTTCGAAGAAGCCTGCCGCAAGGCCGGCCAGCCGCTCGAACTGCGCCGCCATGCCGGCTACGACCACGGCTATTACTTCATCCAGACCTTCGTCGAAGACCACCTGCGCTTCCATTACCGTCAGCTCGGCTGA
>JAKOOD010000017.1 GCA_022701635.1 Burkholderiaceae bacterium
ACAGCGCCGGCAGCCGCGCCAGCGTGCGCCGCGCCAGCCCGCGGTGTTCGTCGATGCCGGTGAGCGACAGGTTGCCGTAGCCCGGCTTGGCGACGCCCTCCACGCCGGCGCCGAGCAGGGCGTTGGCGCGGATCAGTGCTTCCAGGTCCGCCGCCAGTCGTTCGCCCAGCGGCGTGAGCGCCTTCTGGTCGCGCGCCAGGCGGCACAGGTTCAGCAGCGCCAGTTCGCCCTTCATGCCGGTCAGCCCGCGCGCGCCATGGCGCGCCACCAGTTGCAGCTGCGCCGGTACGAAGCCCGGCGGCGGCGCTTCGTAGGTCGCGGGATCCTGGCGCGGCGCGTAGGGCTGCTTGGTGCCGCTCACCTCCTGCGCAGGGGCGGCAAGCACCGCGACCGGCCCCAGGAAGGCCAGCGGCGCCAAAAAGGAAGCCGGCTTCACAGCAGCGTCCCCTGCAGGCTGAGGCGGAAGGTGCGGCCGTACTGCTCGTTCTGCACGTTGTACGGCTTGGTCCCGAGGTAGACGTAGTAGCGCTCGCGCGTGATGTTCAGCACCTCGAAGCCGAGCTTGACGCGTTTCGTGAGCTGGTAGCGCAGCGAGAAATCGACCTGGGTCTGGCTGTCGACCCAGTTGTCCTGGCTGGCGTCGAGCACGTCGGCACCGGTCTGCAGCAGGTAGCGCGACTTCATGTTGGCGGCGATGCGGGTGCTGAGCGGGCCGGTCTCGTAGCCGACCATCAGGTTCCAGATGCGGTCCGACTGGCCCGGCAGCGCGACCGCGCGCGCACGCATCGCGCCGCTGGCCTTGTCGAAGCGCGACAGGCTGGAGTCCGAGCTGGTCAGCGTGCCGTTGGCGCCGACGATCAGGCCGCTCCACAGGCCGGGCAGGAAGCGCAGCGCGTGGTTGTAGTTGATCTCGACGCCCTTGACGTCGGCATCGTCGCCGTTGACGTAGCCGGTGGCGGTGGTGTAGCCGGTCCAGGCGCCGGTGCCGGCCAGGTTGGTCTGGTAAGTGAAATCCTTGATGTCTTTCTTGAACGCGTACAGCGACAGCGTGCCGTCGGTGCCGAACACGCGCTCGATCCCGAGGTCGAGGTTGTTCGAACGCAGCGGCTTCAGGTCCGGGTTGCCGATCGTCGCCTCGGTCGGGCTGGCGTAGGCGATGCCAGGCGCCAGCTGGCTGAAGTTGGCACGCACCACGGCGCGCGTGAGGGCGGCACGGATGCTGGTGTCGGCGTCCACCCGGTAGCGCAGCTGGACGTTGGGCAGCGTGTTCGCGTACGACTGGCTGCTGCGCGTCGGCGTCACGGCGTTGCTGGCGGAGACCTGGTTGCCGTCGGCGCCGAACGCGGTGTTTTCGTGGCGCACGCCCATCAGCAGGTACCAGTTGCCGAAGTTGGTGGCATCCTGCACGTACCACGAACGGATGTTTTCCTTCAGCGCCCAGTCGCTGACGACGGACGCGGACAGGCTGCGCGCGGCGGCGGCATTGAGGCCGGCCACGCGGGCGCGCACCAGGTCGGGGTCGATGGCCAGGCCGATCGCCTGCGGAAAGTCGACCGTCGCACCGTTGGTGAAGCCGGACAGCGTGGTCGGGCCCGCGCCCCAGTAGTTCGGGCTGGTGGCGCTGGCGCTGGTGAAGGCCCACTGGTCGGTGTCGTTCGATTTGTTGCGGTGGCTGACCTTGGCGCCGAACTTCAAGGTGGACTCCAGTTCGCCGGCGGCGAAACGGCGGCTCAGGTCGAAGCGCAGATGCTTTTCCTTGTCGCGGCTGGCGCGGCTCTGGAAGGTGATGGCGTTCAGGTTGTAGCGGCCGGCGTCGACCAGGTTGGCGGGGCCGCTCAGCAGCGGCAGCTCGGTGCCGCTGAACGCGAGGCCGGCCACGTTGTTCTGGCGGAACTGGACGTCGTTGAGGGCGTTCGGCTGGTCCTCGTCGGCGTGGCTGACACCGGCGCTGGCGGCCAGCTTCCAGTCATCGATGCTGCGCTCGGCGGTGAGCACGCTTGAATCGATGGTGCGGGTGTACTTGCGCTGGCGCAGGCGGCGCTCGGCGCGGCCGGTAAAGGTGGCGCCTTCGGCCGCCGACCCGCCCGTGATGTTGCCGATGGTCAGGCGGTCGCGGATCTCGTCGTCGCTGAAGCTGCTGTGGAAGGTCTTCAGGGCCAGCAAGGCGCCGCGCGCGGGGCGGTAATCGAGGTTGACGGCGAACGCCTTGTTCTCGCGTTCGGGCTGGTAGTCGCGGAACTCGACGCCGCCCAGGCGGCCGTCCCTCCAGGCGCCGCCGGTCTCGACGTCGTCGGACGCCAGCTTGCGCCGGTCGGCACTGGCGCCGATCGCGATGCCGAACCGGCCGCCGCCAAAGCGGTCGGCCCACAGCACCCCGGCCTGCGGGCTGTGCTTATTGGCCAGGGTATTGTAGCCGTCGCCGAGGCTCATGTTCAAAAGCGGTCCTTTGACGTCGAACGCGGACACCGTCTTGACCTCGACCGTGCCGCCCAGCGAATTGGCGTCCATGTCGGGGGTCAGGGTCTTGGTGACTTCGAGCGAGCGTACCATCCCGGCCGGCAGCACGTCGAGCGATACGCCGCGGCGGCCGTTCTCGGGCGCCGGCACCAGCGCGCCGTTGATGGTGACCGCATTCAGGTCGGGGCCCAGGCCGCGCACCGTGACGTAGCGGCCTTCGCCCTGGTCGCGCTGCACCGAGATGCCGGGCAGGCGCGCCGCCGCTTCCGAGGCGTTGATGTCGGGCAGGGCGCCGATGTCGTCGGCACTGACCACGCTGACGATGTTGTCGGCGCCTTCCTGCTGCAGGATCGCCTTGCGGATGCTGGCGCGCTGGCCCGTCACGACGACGGTGTTGTCGACGGGCGCCTGCTGGGCCTGGGCATGGGCGTGGCAAGTCCACGCCCAGCAGATGGCCAGGGTCAGGAATCGGGGTGGCGGCAGTTGGCGCAGGATCGCTTGCATGGTGCTCTCGGTCGGGGCAAAGACCGCTACTGTAGGCACGGGGTATGACGCGTTGATGACAAAACGGCATCTTAATAAAAGACAATGCCGGATTGAACCTTTTGTATACTGCCGGGTATTTACGGCCGGGTTCCACCAATCACGAAGTCAGTATGGCATTCAACAAGATCTCGATTTTCCCCCAGGGCGCCTTGCGCCACGCCGCCATCGCCTGCGCGGCCATCGTGGCCGGCAGCACCTTGTTTCTCCTGCAGGGACACAGCGCCTCGCGCAGCGCGCAACTGGCGGTGCTGATGCTGCCGGGCGTGCTCGCCCTGCTGTGGCCCTTGCCCGGCATCCGCGCCCATGTGATCCGCAGCGTTTTCGTCACCCTCTGGACCGGCCTGTTCCTGCTCGACGGCGCCGTGCGCTCCTATATGGGCGACGCCTATGGCGCGGCGCCGGACAGCAGCTTCGTCATCGGCGCCGTGGCCAACACCAACTGGCGCGAGGGCAGCGAATATGCGCGCACCTTCGCGCCGACGATCGCCGGCTGGGCCATCGCGCTGTGCATGGCGCTGGCCGGGGCGGCCTGGCTGGCGGCGCACGGCAACCGCCGCACGCCGGTGCCGCGGCTGGCGGCGCGGGTGCTGGTCGCGCTGCTGTGCGTGTCGGTGCTGGCGCATGCCTTCAAGCCCTGGCGCAGGCTGCAGCCGGCCGTGTTCTGGAGCGGCTGGACGCAGTCGGTGGCCGGCATGCGCGGCGAGTGGGACCGCTACGACGGCGTGCGCGCCCGCGCGCGGGCGCTGGCGGAAGGCGCGCGCCCGGCGGTCAAGGGCGACGGCCCGTCGACCGTGGTGCTGGTCCTCAGCGACAGCGTCAACCGCGACAACATGTCGCTGTACGGCTACGGCCGCGCGACGACGCCGGCGCTGGCGGCCCTCAAGCACAAGCTCGGCGATGACATGCTGGTGATCCGCAATGCCTGGGCCGGCGAGGCGACCACGCTGCCGGCGCTGAACGAACTGTTCGCCCTCGACCAGGGCAACGACGGCGGCGAGGACCTGCACCTGCTGGCGCTGGCGCGCGCCGCCGGCTACCGCACCTGGTGGATCAGCAACCACGACGACATCGGCATCGAGCAGCAGCATGCGCGCCTGGCGGACGTGGCGACCACCACCAACCGCAATCCGGGCCGCTCGGGCGGCGGGCTGGACGAGGTGATCACGGACGACGTGCAGGCCGCGCTAGCAGACGGCGCGCCGCGCAAGTTCATCGTGGTGCACCTGCTCGGCGCGCATCCGTATTACAAGCTGCGCTATCCGGCCGGCGCCGACGCCTTTGCCGCCGCCGATGCGGTGGATGCCGGGCTGGCCGCGGCGGGCCGCTCCTGGCGGGTCGGCACGCTGCGCAAGGAATACGACGCGGCGATCCGCTACCACGATACCGTGGTGTCGCGCATCCTCGGGCTGGTGCAGGCCGGCGCGGCGCCGCAGCCGGCGGGGAACGTGGCCTGGATGTACCTGTCCGACCACGGGCAGGAAGTCGGCCACGACGCCGACTTCGCGGGGCACAGCCCGGCCACCCCGGCCGGCTACCGGATTCCGGCCCTGGTCTGGCGCAACCGGCCCTGGCCGGCCGCGGCCGAGCTGGCAAACCGTTCCTTCCGCGCCGACTGGGCCGGCTGGACGCTGGCCGACCTGCTGCAGCTGCAGTGGCAGGGCCAGGCGACGCGCTACAACGTGCTGGCGGCCGACTATGCCTGGACCGAAAGCCGCTTGCCCGGCCCGGTGGCGCGCGCCATCCCCGACTGATCACACCCCCAGCGCCTTCAGGCCGGCATCGACCAGCGCCTCCAGCGGATTGCGGTCGCGGTAGCCGGCTTGGCCGCGGGCGGGGATTTCCTCGTACAGGTAATAGGCGTCGTCCCCGGCGAAGCGGTCGTCCAGCAGTGCGCGCCGTCCCAGCATGTAGGGCAGGAAGGGGCGGGCGCGCACGGTGGAATAATGGGTGTTGGTGCTGAAGCCCAGCGTCGCATCCTGGCTGACCAGCCGTCCCGCGCCCGCATGCTCGAGCCGGACCCCGCGCCGGCCCTTGACGACCAGCGTCGCCGGTCCTTCGAACGACAGGTAGCGCAACTGCAGCGTCAGCCAGGCGTGCAGGGTGCCGAGCCGCCAGTGGCTGCGGATCCGCGGGCGCTGGCCACGCCGGTACAGCACCCCGGCCAGGCCCCTGGCTTGCAGCACGAAGGCGGCGCCGGCCGGGATCTCGAGCAGGGCGACTTCCTCGAGGGCGTCGACGGTGGACGAGACCACGATCTCGGCCGCGCGCGTCGCGTGCAGGCGGTTCAGCAGCCACAGGTGCGCCGCGATGCTGGGCAGCCAGTAGGACCAGTCGAACAGCAGCTTGGTGCCGACCTCGATGTGTTCGGGCTGGCTCTGGCAATAGGCCGGCCGGATCAGCATCTCGTCCCCGGGGCCGAGCGTGAGCCGCTGCGAGACCGCCGAGATCTGCGGCGCGCTCCCGCGCAGGCGCCGCCAGGCGTGGAACGGCCTGTCGTCATTCCCGCGCGGGTCGGCGATGACGATGGGACGCGCCCGCGCCGCCAGCGGCGCCAGCACGAAATAGAAAACGGCGCGGATCGCGAACGGCACCACGATCCACGACACCAGCACGGCCACGGCGGCGCCGAGCACCGGTCTCACCACCTGCCAGGTCTGCCACGCGACGCTCTGCGCGGCAAAGGTCTCGGCACGGCGCAGGCGCTCGGCCAGCGGGGCGGCGGCGGCGGCCAGGCGGCGCTCGTCGATCGCCAGCGTGGCCGGGTCCGGCGCGCGCGGCAGCTGCTCCACCAGCGCCTTCTGGCGCCGGAAGCGGGCCAGCGCAGCATCGGTGCGCGCCGTTTGCGCCGTCACCCGGGTCTCCAGTGCGCGCACCTGGCGCCGCGTGGCCGAATACGGAAACAGGTGGTCGAACCATCCTTGGCGGGCGTAGGCGGCGGCGAGCTGCTGCTTCGCGACTTCCTGTACCTGGAATTCGCCCAGGTAGGCCAGCCGCAGGCCCTCCAGATGCCGGCGTGCGGCTTCCTGGTCGAGCAGCACGCCGAGGCGGCTGCGCAAGGTCCCCAGCCAGGCGCGCTCCTGGCGCCGCAGTTCGAGTTCGATCTCCTGCAGCGCCGCCTGTTCCAGCCGCGCGGGCAGGGTGTCCGCGCCGGCGCGCAGCAGCGCCAGCGGGTCGCGCAGCTGTGCCTGGCGCCGCTCGATGCGCAGGATGGCGGCGTCGACTTCGCGCATGCGGGCGTCGAGCTGCTCCAGCGTCGCCGTCGACATCCGGCGCGCGTCAAGCGCGACCTCGGCTTGCAGCCTGGCCTGGGCCGCATCGGTATGCTGCTGCGCCGTCCGCAGCGCCGGCAGCTCGGCGGCGACGGCGCGCACCTGCCGCCATTCGCCGCGCAGCCAGTTCCCGCACACCAGGATCAGCACGATACCGATGAACAGGAGAGCGTAGCGGCGCAGCAGGGCGAAGAAGGACGACAGCAGATGACCCATGTGGCAAATCCAGCGAGGTGGCGGCGCCGAAGCGCGATGTCGAGCTTTATATCACTGCCGCCGCCGAACTATGGTCCGATCAGGCCGGCAAGTGTTGTTCGCGCATCGCCTGCACGACGTCGAGCACGTGGCGGATGCAGGCCACCTTGGGCAAGCTGATGGTGCCGGCGACGCACTTGGCATATGCGCGCGCGATCAGGGTCGCGGCGGCGGCATCGGCCACATGATCGCGGAACAGGGTGACCAGGCTGACGATGGCGTCGTGGACCACCTGGCGGGACGCTTCGGGGATCGTCTTGCCGGGCGGGTCCTGCATCGCCGAGATCGAAATCACCTGCTCGAGCTGGTGTTCCGCGCCGACGACCGCTGTTCTTATCCGTTCGGAGGTCCATGGCTGGCGCATGATCGGTGTCCCTTTACGTGATAATGTTGCAACATATTTGTTTGAATCGTATACGTATTGCGACATAGGCACGATTGCAATTTGTTGCAAACCATTACACGAATCGGTACGCTTGTTAAATCGCCGAATCTGAAAATAACAATTGTCTCGAATGTGGTCGTGCAGCAGGTAAGATGCGGCAGGATTGACGATTTTACGGAAACGCATGACTTTTGCCAGCGACCAGAACCAGGCCCCATCCACGCTGTCCGCGAATGCCCAGCGCATGCTCGAACTACGCGACCAGGTGTTCGCGACCTGGCTGCAGCGCGTCAAGGAACGTATCGCCGAGGCGCGCAACGTGGAGTTGCCCATCCTGATCGACACGATGCCGGTCTTCTACGACAACATCGCCGAAAGCCTCAGTCCGGACTATCCGCGCACCTCCGCCGTCGACGGCACCACGGTGGCGGCCGAGCATGGCGGCGAGCGCGCGCGCATCACGGCCTACAACCAGACCGCCCTGATCGAGGAATACCAGATCTTCCGCGCGACCATCTTCGACGTGCTGCACCGGGAAGACGTGCGGCTCGACTTCAACGAGACCCATGCGATCAACAGTTCGATCGACTCCGGCATCCAGGAGGCGGTGGAAGCCTTTTCGCTGGTCCACAGCGGGTTCCGGGAACGCTTCGCGGCGGCGCTCACCCACGACTTGCGCGGACCGCTGGCCGCCACCATGACGGCGCTGGAACTGATCGCGCTCCTCGACGATCCGGCGCGTATCCGGGCGGTCGCGGCCAAGGCCTTATCGAGCACGCGCCGGATGGCCGACATGGTCGATGAACTGCTGCACACGATGAAGTTCCACAGCGGCGAGCGGATCGAACTGGGCCTGTCGCGCTTCGACATGCGCGAGATCGTGGCGGAAGTCCAGGCCGAGGCGGCGGCGGCCTGGGGACCGCGCTTCGAGGTCGACGCACGCCCGGTGACGGGCTACTGGGACCGCGCCGCCCTCAAGCGCACGCTCGAGAACCTGGTCAGCAATGCGGTCAAGTACGGCAGCGAGGGCACGCCGGTGACGATCAAGGTGGACGAGGTGTACGGGCGCCTGCTGCTGTCGGTCCACAACGAGGGCGCGCCGATCCCGCCGGACGAGCAGGAGTGCATCTTCCAGATGTACCGCCGTGCGGAATCCGCCATCAGCGGCGACAAGCAGGGGTGGGGCATCGGCCTGCCCTATGTGCGCGCGGTGGCGGAAAGCCACGGCGGCAGTATCGGCCTCGACACCAGCCACGAGCGGGGGACCACCTTCGTCGTCGACATCCCCGTCGACGGCGGCCTGTACCCGAACGCGCCGACCCTGAGCCAGGCTGCCTGAAGCTGGGTACAATGGGATCGCCATGAACAAGACCCTCCTTTCCCTTGCCTGCTGCGCGACCTGGTGCGCCGCGCTGTCCGCCTGCGACGGCAAGACCGCCGCCAACGAAAAGAATTTCGGCATCACGGTCAGCCAGTATTTCGAGAACAAGGGCGAGATGTGCCTGGAGCCGGTCACATGGCCGGTCGACGTCTACGAAACCGACCTGCGCCAGCAGAAGCTGTACCCGGACGGCGTCGCCGGCCGGATGGCGGCGCTGGCGGCGGCGGGCCTGGCCAGGGAAGAGGAGGTCGCATTGCCCGGTGCCCTGGCCGACAGCAAGGTCAAGGCGCGGCGCTACACGATGGCCGATGCCGCCAAGCCCTACCTGCACGGTGCTCCGGGACAGCCGTCGCGCCTGTGCTGGGCCCGCAAGTCGCTGGACAAGGTGGTGCGCTGGACCGATCCGGCCAAGGCGGGCGACCACGAGGAATCCAGCGTGGTCTATACCTACCGGCTGTCCGGCGTGGCCCCCTGGGCCAGGACGCCGCAGGTGAAGGAAGCGTTCCCGCTCCTGGGACGGACCGTCGACGGCGAACGCACGCAGCAGGAAAAGCTGACCGTCAGGTCGACGCCGCAGGGGTGGCAGGCGCTCGGCCTGAACGGCTGAACCGCGCCGCCACCGCAGTCCCATTGCTACCACCCTGGCGCACCGCTCCGGTGCGCCTGCCCGCGCCGCCTACGGCAGCTCGGTCGCCACTTCCGGCGCCAGCCGATTGATCACGCTGTAGTTGATGGCGGTCCACCACTCCGCGCCGTCGCCCTCGAGCGCCGCCAGCGAAGCGGCGATGGCCGGGTAGTCGGCGCCGACCAGGTAATCCTCGACGTCGTTGAGCGATGCGAACGACAGCACCGAGACGGCATCGATGCGGCTGCCTTCGGGGTCTTTCTGGGTCGAGCCGATGTTGTGCAGCTGGGCGTAGCGGCGCACCAGCTCGCGCGTGCCGGGCTGCGCCAGCACCAGCGGCGCGTGCTCGCGCAGCAGCCGCTGCTGGAACACCTCGCGCGACATGCCGGGCGCGCGCATGTGGATCATCACCAGGCTGATCGGGTCGCGGTGGCGCGCGCTCGGGACCAGGATGTATTCGCGGGTGATTTCGCGCGTCACCATGCGGAACGCGACTTGCTCGTCGGCGACGATGCGCTTGTCGAATTTTTCCTGCCCCAGCGTGCGCTCGATGTCCGCCTCCTCGGCATAGGCGATGTAGGCGAAGCCGTCCCAGCGCGGACGCCGGTAGGCGGGCACGTGCTTTTCGGGATCGGACGGCAGCCTGCCGTCGCCGTCGACCATGGCCCGGTAGGGCGGCGGGAACGCGGAGGAGGGGCCGGATGCCACGCGGTGCACCTGGTCGTAGCGCAGTACCGCCGCGGACGAACTGCCCGGTTCGTCCCAGGCGAACTTCGGACCGTGGACCTTGCGCCAGTATTCGTCCCAATGCTCGAACGCCAGGTTGGGATCGCCTTCCAGCGCCAGCGCGTGCGGGCGCCAGTTCGGGAAGTGCACCTCGTGGCCGTGCCGGCTTTTCGAGGCGCCGGCATCCTGGGGGCGTTCGCCGCGTGCGGTGTCGTCGACGCGGCTGACGAACGTGGGCGTGACGATCAGGGGCTTGGCGCTGGGCGCCCGGGTGGCGCCCAGCGGCGGGCGGTGCTGGTTGTCGCTGCGGTCGAAATCGGTCGTCATGGGCATCTCTCTGCTGGTGGAAGCGGAACGATACGTCGGGACGGGCGGACGCTCCGTGCGCTGCTGCACCCATGCTGGCATGGCGGCGCTTGCCTCGTTTGCTGTTTTACAACAGCAAAGGATTTACCCATGCGGCATATGCATAGGACCACTACCAGTCCAGCGGCCTCCCACAGCCCTTTATTCCGAGAACGCTCACCATCCTAGAGCAGACCACTTTTGGAAACGGTTCCATTGCGGTGCAACATCGCCGCAATGGCATAGGAAAATACCAATAAATTGGTAGTGATCTGGTATCAACCCCTTGTATATTGAACGCAGATTGGTGCTATCGCCGATCCTCCAGTCCAGGAAGCATTACCTCATCAACGACACGGTCACCAAAGAAGCCACTCAAGGGGGAAGCAATGAAAGATTCGAAGGCAGCAGCCGGCAAGCGCCAGGGAGCACATTTTCATACCACGCTGACGCCGACGGCCTGCGCCGTCGCGCTGCTGGTGCTGGGCGCGGCGGGCGCTGCGTCGGCGCAGCAGACGGCGCCGGACGATGCGCCGGTCAACACGGTCGTCGTGTCCGGCATCCGTGCTTCCCTGCAGCAGTCGCTGGCGGTCAAGCGCAACGCTGCCTCGAACGTCGAAGTCATCACCGCCGAAGACGTCGGCAAGATGCCGGACAAGAACGTCGCCGACTCGCTGCAGCGCCTGCCGGGCGTGAACATCAGTTCCTCGGCGGCCGGTTCCGGCGGCTTCGACGAGAACGACCGCGTCAGCCTGCGCGGCACCGCGCCCAGCCTGACCCAGACCACCATCAACGGCCACGCACTGTCCTCGGGCGACTGGTTCGTGCTCGACCAGATCGGCGGCGCCGTCGGCCGCAGCGCCAGCTATTCGCTGCTGCCGTCCGAGATCGTCGGCCAGGTGGTCGTCCACAAGACCCCGACCGCCGACCTGATCGAAGGCGGGGTGTCCGGCACCGTCGACATCATCACCCGCAAGCCGCTCGACTTCCGCCAGCCGCTGTCCTTCGAGGCGTCGGTGCAGGCGGTGCACTCGACCCTGGCCAAACAGACCGACCCGCAGTTCAGCGCGCTGGTCAACTGGAAGAACGCATCGAACACCTTCGGCGTGATGCTGCAGGGCTTTTCCGAGAAGCGCAGCCTGCGCCGCGACGGCCAGGAACTGCTGCAATGGGGCCAGATCGCGCCAAGCAGCAAGATCGCCACCGCCCATCCGGACCTGGCCAACGTCTGGTATCCGCGCCTGATCGGTTCCTCGCTGTTCGAGCAGGAACGGCATCGCAAGGGCGGCCTGCTCGACCTGCAGTTCAAGCCGAGCCGCGACTTCTCGCTCGATGCCACCTACTTCACGTCGACACTGGATGCGTCGAACTACAACCGCAACTACATGACCGACATGCTGGGTTCGGGCGTGATCGGCGGCGACGTCGCGCCGGACGCCTACACGGTGCGCAACGGCACCCTGACCTCGGCCTCCTGGGCCAACCGCGGCACCGCCGCCGCGCCGCTGCGCTACGGTATCGTCGACAACATCAACCGCGAAGGCGCCTACGCCAAGACCCAGTTCTTCGACCTGGCCGGCAAATGGCGCGTGACCAATGCGCTCGAGCTGACCGCCAAGGCCGGCAAGACGCGCGGCACCGGCGCCACCCCGGCGCAGGGCGTGTACGAGGGCGACATCAACAACTCGGGCGTGAGCTACCAGTTGAATGGCCTGGGCAATCCGGCCACCGTCAAGTTCCCGAGCATTAACACGGCGAATTTCACCGGCACGATCCTGGACTGGGTGTTCGGCGCCTCGCCGGCCACCACCTTCGACGAGGAGAAGTACGCGCAGATCGACGCCGCCTTCCGCCTCGACGCCGGCCCGCTGCGCGAGATCAAGTTCGGCTTGCGCGGTACCGACCACGCCCGCAGCAACCTGGAAGTGTCGCAGGGCCCGAACTGGGCCAACACCAGCCCTGGCACGGCCGACACCAACCCGGCCTGGAACGGCACCACCTACCCGGGCGACTACGCCAGCGACCTGGGCGGCGACTTCCCGCGCAACGTGTGGCAGCTCGACCCGAATATCCTCACCCAGTGGGCCAACCTGCACTCGAACCGCGACGTCAGCCGCACTTATTACCCGGACATGTTCAACCTGAAGGAGAAGACCAAGGCGCTGTACGTCTCGGGCGACTTCGAGGGCGAGGCATGGAGCGGCAATGCCGGCGTGCGCATCGTGCGCACCGAGGGTACCTCGAACGGCTACCAGATCCTGCCGAACCAGCTCCCGGGCGGCAACCTGCCGGCCTTCCCGTGGGGCGGCTTCGTGCAGCAGACCTCGGTCGAGAACAACAGCACGTATGCGCTGCCGAGTGCCAACGTCAAGTTCGACGTCAACAAGGACGTGGTGGCGCGCCTGGGCGTGTCGCGCACCATGACCCGTCCCGACTTCGGCGCCCTGGGCGGCACCGTCACGCTGACCGACGAGAACCACACCGGCAACGGCGGCAACGCGAAACTGAAGCCGGTCATCTCGAACAACATCGACGCCACCGTGCAGTGGTATTTCGCCCCGCGCGCGCTGGCATCGATCGGCCTGTTCTACATGGACCTGCGCAACTACGTCGGCTACGGCCAGACCACCGGCACCTTCATCGACAGCCGCGCCTCGCAGCAGAGCGGGCAGGGCGTGTTCGCCACCTACGCCATCACCTCGCCGATCAACGTCGACGCCAGCGTGAAGGGCGCCGAGTTCAACCTGCAGCTGCCGCTCGGCGCGGGCTTCGGCACCGACGCCAACCTGACGCTGGCCGATTCCAAGCAGGACTTCGGCACCTGTCCGGCGACCCAGAACGTCACCAGCGCGGACCCGTGCGACATGCTGGGCGCGTCCAAGGTCACCGCCAACGTCGGCGCCTTCTACGAGAACGACCGCTTCAATGCGCGCATCGGCTACGCCTGGCGCTCGTCCTACCTGGCGGCCCAGGACCGCGGCACGCCGATGTACCAGGATGCCGTCGGCCAGCTGTCGGCATCGGTGAACTGGAACATCACCAAAACCATCACCCTGACCGCCAGCGGCCAGAACCTCAACAACCCGGTCCTGAAGAACTACGTCTACAACAAGGACCAGCCGCGCAGCTTCTACGTGAACGGCGCGCAGTACTACCTGGGCGTGCGCATCAAGTATTAATATCACGTACTGATATCGAGTACCGATGCGCGCATACACCCACGTCGACGCCGCGCTGCTGCACGGCGAGATCGTCCCCAGGGCGGCGCCGGCCGTGCTGCGCGGCGTCGCCGCCGGCTGGCCCGCCGTGCAGCGCGCCCGCGCGTCACCCGAGGCGATCTGCGCCTACCTGCTGGCCTGCGACAGCGGCCAGCAGGTCGACGCGTTGCTGCTGCCGCCGGGCGAGAAGGGGCGCCTGTTCTACGCTCCCGGCATGGACGGCTTCAACTTCGCACGGCGCCGGTTGCCGGTCGCGCAGGTGATCGAGCAGCTGGCGCGCTATTCGCAGTTTGCCGATCCGCCCTCGGTGGCGGTGCAGAGCGCACCCATCGACGCTTGCCTGCCGCGCTTCGGGCGGGAGAATCGCCTCGACGGCTTGCTGGGCGGGCTCGACACGGCAGAAAACATCGCTGCGCGGATATGGATCGGCAACGCCATCGTCACCCCGGCCCATTTCGACGAGTCGGACAACATCGCCTGCGTGGTCGCCGGGCGGCGTCGCTTCACGCTGTTCCCGCCCGAGCAGGTGGGCAACCTGTACATCGGCCCGCTGGATTACGCGCCCACGCCGACACCGATCAGCATGGTCGATTTCAGCGCGCCCGACCTGGCGCGCTTTCCACGCTTTGCCCTGGCGCTGGAAGCGGCGCTGGTGGCCGACCTGGGGCCGGGCGACGCCATCTACATCCCGCCGCTGTGGTGGCACCACGTGCAGTCGAGCGCGCCCCTGAGCATCCTCGTCAACTACTGGTGGAAGCCGAGACCCCAGCAGGGCGAGGTGCCGCGGCACACGCCGATGCAGGCCATGACGATCGCCATGGATGCGCTGCGCGCCCTGCCGCCGGCGCAGCGCCAGGCCTGGGCCGCGCTGTTCGGCCATTACGTCTTCGATGCCGGCGCCGATCCGGCTGCCCATATCCCCGCGCACCGCAAGGGTGTGCTCACCAAGGTCCGACCGCCATGAACAAGACGATCCTCGCCGCACTGCTGGGCGCCTGCGCGCTGGTACAGGCCGCCCCGGCCTTCGTCGCCGGCCCCTACCAGTTGCTGGCGCTGAGCGGCGGCGCCGCGCAGCCGATCCCGCACGGCACCCTGACCTGGGCCTTCGCCACCGGCGCATGCGGCGACGAGGTCTGGCACGACCAGGACGGCCGCCAGGTCGCGGCGCGCAACGTGGCGGCATTCGTCAAGGCCGGCAAACCCTACATCGTCTCGACCGGCGGCGCCGAGCACAAGTTCACCTGCGCCGGCGGCGCCGGCATGGAGCGCTTCATCGCGCGCTACGATTCGCC
>JAKOOD010000056.1 GCA_022701635.1 Burkholderiaceae bacterium
GCCTACTACACGGTCATGCACGAAGCCGGCAAGATCCTCGGCGGCGACGCCGCGGCCGATGCCTGGATGAACGCGCCGCTGGCGGCGCTGGGCGGCCAGACCCCGGCCGCGCTGGTCGGCGCCGGCCTCGCCGACGACGTGCTGGCCCACGTGCGTACCATGAAGTCCTGAGGCGTCGACGCCGGCGGCGTTCGCGGCAAGGCAAACCGCGCCGGTACGGGCCGACAATCGGCGCCACGCCTTCACTCGGGCCTTGAAGACAAAATCCACTTTACAGGAAAATAACATCCAGTATAGTGGACATCCATGGACATCAATCAACGTATCGCCGGGCGCGTACGCGCCGCCCGCGACGCCGCCGGCCTGTCGCTGGCCGCGCTGGCCGAACGCAGCGGGGTCAGCCGCTCGAACATCTCGCTGATCGAACGCGGCGAGAGCAGCGCCACCGCCACCGTGCTCGACAAGCTGAGCGCCGCGCTCGGGATCACGGTCGCCGCGCTGTTCGAGGCGCCGCCCGGCGCTATGCCCTCGCCGCTCGCGCGCGCCGCCGACCAGCCGGCCTGGACCGACCCCGGCTCCGGCTACCTGCGGCGCAACCTGTCGCCCGCCGCATGGTCGCCGATCCAGCTGGTCGAGGTCAGCTTCCCGCCGGGCGCGCGCGTTGCCTACGACACGTCGGCGCGCGCGGTCGACGTCGACCAGCAGGTCTGGATCATCGAGGGCGCGATGGAAGTGACGGTCGGCGCCACCCGCTGGCAGCTGGCGGCCGGCGATTGCCTGGCGATGCGGCTCGACCGGCCGATCGCTTTTCATAACCCGGGGCCGACGGCGGCGCGCTACCTGGTGGCGCTGACGACCCAAACCCATCAACCACCTAAATAACAGGAGTCCATCGTGAACGAGATCCTGGTGCGCCCGCTCGGCGCGGACCGAGCGGCGGCGCAGGTCGACCAGTTGGCGGACGTGCTGCTCGACTGCGTCGAAGGCGGCGCCTCGGTCAGCTTCATGCTGCCGCTGGGGCGCGACAAGGCGCTGGCGTTCTGGCGCGGCGTGGTCGACAGCGTGGCGCGCGGCGAGCGCACGCTGATCGTCGCCGAGGATGCGCACGGCATCGCCGGCACGGTGCAGCTGATCACCGACATGCCGGACAACCAGCCGCACCGCGCCGACGTCGCCAAGCTGCTGGTGCGGCGCCGCGCGCGCGGCACCGGAATCGGCCGGCGCCTGATGGAAGCCGTCGAACTCGCCGCACGCGACCAGGGCCGCCACCTGCTGGTGCTGGATACCGCCAGCGCCGGCGCCGCGCGCCTGTACGAACGGCTCGGCTGGCAACGCGTCGGCGTGGTGCCGGATTATGCGCTGCTGCCCGCGGGCGGCCTGTGCGCCACCACCTTCTATTACAAGCGACTGGCATGACGCCGCACGCTACCACGAGGAGATGCATGGCCACCCCGACCGCCCTGCTCCTGATCGACATGCAAGAGGCCATGCGCCTCGACCGCCTGCCGCCGCGCAACAATCCGCAGGCCGAGGAACGCATCGGACAGTTGCTGGACGCCTGGCGCGCGGCCGGCCAGCCGGTCGTCTGCGTGCGCCACATCAGTCGCTGCGCGACCTCGGTGTTCGCGCCGGGCCAGCCCGGCGCCGCGTTCCAGGAACGCTTCCTGCCGCTGGCGCACGAGCACGTGGTCGAGAAGAACGTGCCGGACGCCTTCGTCCACAGCGGCCTGGAACGCTGGCTGCACGCGCGCGCCATCCGGCGCCTGGTGATCGTTGGCGTCAGCACCAACAACTCGGTCGAGGCCAGCGCCCGCACGGCCGGCAACCTCGGCTTCGAGACGACCGTGGTCGCCGATGCCTGCTTCACCTTCGACAAGCAGGATTTCGGCGGCACCTGGCGCAGCGCCGAGGAGGTGCACCTGATGGCGCTGGCCAATTTGCACGGCGAGTATGCGCAGGTGCGCGACACCGACGCCGTGCTGCGCGAGCTGGGCATCTAGTGCGGAGTGCTCAGGCGCGCAGCTGCGCGTCGATCGCCGCCTGCACCAGCGGATCCTCGGGCGTGACGTCGGGATTGAAGCGCGCCACCACGCGGCCGTCGCGGCCGATCAGGAACTTCTCGAAGTTCCACAGCACGTCGGCCGCGTCGTCCTGGGCGAAGCCGTAGCCGGCCAGCTTGGCGCGCATCGCGCCCTGCGCCGGGTCCTGGGCGGCCGGCTGCGCCCGCGTCAGGGCCGCATACAGCGGATGGCGCGCCGCTCCCTTCACCGAGATTTTCTCTGCCAGCGGGAAGTCGACGCCATAGGTCGTGCTGCAGAACTGCGCGATCTCGTCGTTGCTGCCCGGCTCCTGGGCGCCGAAGTCGTTGGCCGGGAAGCCGATCACTTCCAGTCCTTCGGCGCGCTTGGCGGCGTACAGCCGTTCCAGGCCTTCGTACTGCGGCGTCAGGCCGCATTGCGAGGCCACGTTCACCAGCAGCAGCACCTTGCCGCGGTAGGCGGACAGCGTGGTCTCGCTGCCGTCCATCAGGCGGAATGGGATCTGGTCGATGTCGGTTTGCATGGTGTCGTCTCTCCGTGGGTTGGGGTGCACCGTCCGGTGCGGTGGTCCATTGTAGCCTTCCCGGCCGGCTGGCCCGGCACCGCATAGCCATCGGTCAGCGTCTTCAGGAAGGCGATGACGTCGGCGATCTCGCGTGCGTTCAGCGCCGGCGCCCCGCCCGGCTTGCCGCCGAACGGCGCCTCCATGTTGACGTTGGCACGGTAGCGGGCGGGCAGGTCGTCGAACTTGTCGACCTGGCCATCCGCCTTGCGCGGATACCATGTGCCGGGCGCGGTGTCGCGCGTGGCATAGAAGCGCAGCACTTCTTCCAGCGAGTGGAACACGCCGTTGTGGAAGAAGGTTTGGCGCGTGGCCACGTTGCGCAGGCTGGGCGTACGGAACAGGCCGCAGAATGCCGGCCGCGTGGCCAGGTCGGTGCGCAGCGGACCGCACAGGCCGAGATCGTGGGTATCCGGCTTGGCATCGGCATGTGCCGCCAGCGCGCGGTTGCGCGGCGCGCCCAGTGCGATGAAGCCGAAATCGGTGAACGCCGGAAAGGCACCCGACTTGATCTCGCTGACGTGGCAGGCTGCGCAATTGCCCTTGTCGGCGCGGTTGAACAACGCCAGCCCGCGCGCTTCGCGTGCGTCGAGCGCCACCTGCCCGCGCAGGAAAGCGTCATATTTGCTGGTGTACGGATAGAACTCGGCCGGGGTTTCCTGGAACACCTCGAGGGCCATCGACGCCGCCGCGTAGGCATCCTGCGGGCGCGCGAAGATGTCGCTGCCAAAGGCCTTGCGGAAACGGTCCGCGTACGCCGCACGCCGCACCCGTTCCACCACGGCGGCCGGGCTGGCGTTGCCCATCTCCTGGGGCGACAGCAACGGGCCGCTGGCCTGCTCGTGGCCGGAATTCGCGCGTCCGTCCCAGTCGTGGCCGCCGGTCGGCCCCTGGTCCTTGCTGTCGTCGCCGTCGTTGTCGTAGAAGTGTTCGGTGAACGGCGGCACGTTCTGCACGTAGCGCAGCGAGGGCGCGGCGCGCAGGCCGACGGCATGCATGTCGCTGCCGCCCGGCTGCACCGCCAGCGCGTTGGCCGGCGCATACGCGTGGTCGGGCGCGTGGCAGCTGGCGCAGGACTGCTTGCCCGAGGCCGACAGCGAAACGTCATGGAACATCAGCTTGCCGAGCGCCGCCAGTTCCGGCACCGGCACCTTGACGATGGCCGAACCGTAGATGCCCTTGGCGGCAGGCGCGGCGGCGGCGGCAACGCGAGCGGAAGCGGGAGCAGAAGCGGGAGCGGAAACAGCGGTGCGGTCGCATGCCGCGACGAAGCTGCACGACAGCAGCGCGAACGTGAGGGTGGCCAGGCGCATGGAAGAGGACGGAAAGCGGACGGAAAGCACAGCGCCGACCATAACCCGGCAATGTGACGGATTGATGACATCCGGCTGCCCGCAACAAGCCGTTACACGGTGCGGGACAGCGCATGTAACGTCATGTTTCGCCGGGTCGATTTCATTTTTCTGTCATGAACAGGGCATAGACTCCTCGCCGTTTCACTCCCCAAGCACATAACACAAAAGGAAACGGCATGAACCGCAACCTCAACCTGTTGCCGCTCGCGGCAATCCTGTCCGCGGGCCTGTATGGCTGCGGCGGCAGCGACGCCCCGGCCGTCAGCGGCATCGTCGCCGGCAGCTACTACCGCCATGCGCTGGTCTGCCTCGACGACAACGGCAACGGCCGCTGCGACAGCGGCGAACAGAGCGCCTACACCGACGACAACGGCGCCTTCACCCTCAGTGGCAGCGGCCCCGTCGTGGCCCAGATCGGCACTGACGCCACCCGCTACGACCCGGACACCAAGCTCGCAACCAAGGTCGCGCAGCCGATGGTGTTCCGCGCGCCGAGCGGCGCCAACACCGTGGTCAGCGCCATCTCGACCGAACTGCAGGCGCTCATGGACGACAACGGCGGCGACTTCGCGGCGGCGCGCAAGGCGCTGGCGGCCCGCGTCGGCGTGAGCGAGGACAAGCTGCTCGAAGACCACAACAAGGAAACCGACGCGACCGTCAAGGCGGCGCTGAAGACCGAGGGCGACCAGGCGCTCGAGCGCATCGCCGAAGCCGTGGGGGAAGCCGGCAGCGGCGGCGACCTGCCGAAGGCGCTGAAGAACCGCCTGGCGCTGGACCGGATCACCAACATCGTCGTGATCTACGCCGAAAACCGCGGCTTCGACAACCTGTACGGCCTGTTCCCCGGTGCCAACGGCATCCCGGGCGTGAACCCGAGCGCGCAGGGCAGCTACCTGCCGCAGAAGGACGTCGACGGCACGGTCCTGCCGGTGCTGCCGCCGACCTGGGGCGGCGTCACCGCCGCCGGCCAGTCGGTCACCCTCACCCAGGCCCAGAGCGCCAACATGGCGAACAAGCCGTTCCAGATCGACGGCCCGAGCGGCTTCAACCTGCCGCTGAACGTGACCACGCGCGACCTGGTGCACCGCTTCTACAACAACCAGATGCAGATCAACGGCGGCGCCAACGACAAGTTCCCGGCCTACAGCGACGCCGGCGGCCTGTCGATGGGTTACTACGACGGCAGCAAGATGGGGATGTGGCAGGTCGCCAAGGACTACGTCCTGGCCGACAACTTCTTCATGGGCGCCTTCGGCGGCTCGTTCCTAAACCACCAGTACCTGATCTGCGCCTGCGCCCCGACCTACCCGAACGCCGATAGCGCGGCCGCCAGGCCGTCGATCTCGAAGGTCGACCTCGACGCCAATGGCAACTTCCTGCGCCTGACCCCGGGCGCCACCACCCCGGCGAGCGTGCTGAACGGCGCCCCGACCTACGCCGCCGACGGCACCATCACCCCGGCCATCGACGGCATGTTCTACGCCGTCAACACCATGCAACCGCCCTACCAGCCGAGCGCCAACGCCCAGGCCGCGTCCGATACGACCAGGCTGTACGCCACCACCGGCAGCGCCACCACGCTGCCGCCGCAGACCGGCAAGACCATCGGCGACCTGCTCAGCGCCAAGGGCGTGAACTGGGCCTGGTATGCGGGCGCATGGAAAGCGACCACGGCGGCCGCCACGAGCGACCGCAAGTTCAACGCCGCCGCCAATTTCCAGTACCACCACCAGCCCTTCAACTACTACGCGGCCTTCGACCCGGTGAACGGGGCCGCCAACCGCGGCGCCCACCTGAAGGACTTCGACGCCGACTTCCTGAAGGATGCCGCCGCCGGCACCCTGCCCGCCGTGTCGTTCTACAAGCCGCAGGGCAACCTGAACCAGCACCCCGGCTATGCCAACGTGGCCGACGGCGACGCCCATATCGTCGACGTCATCAACAAGCTGAAGGCCAGCCCGCAGTGGAAGAACA
>JAKOOD010000057.1 GCA_022701635.1 Burkholderiaceae bacterium
GATCGCCGCGGTGTCGACCGCGTTCCCGGCAGGTCTCTCTAGCCTCGAGACCAAGCTGCGCGAGATCCAGCTGTCGGTGGCCGCGGGCGCAACCGAGATCGACATCGTGATCACGCGCCAGCACGTCTTGACCGGCAACTGGCAGGCGCTGTACGACGAGATGGTGGCTTACCGCCAGGCATGCGGCGACGCGCACGTGAAAGCGATCCTCGCCACCGGCGAACTGGTCACGCTGGACAACGTGGCCAAGGCCTCGTGGGTGTGCATGATGGCCGGCGCCGATTTCATCAAGACCTCGACCGGCAAGGAAGGCGTGAACGCGACCATCCCGGTATCGCTGACGATGGTGCGCGCCATCCGCGACTACTACGAGCGCACCGGTTTCCAGGTCGGCTACAAGCCGGCCGGCGGCGTGAGCACGGCCAAGGCCGCGCTGCAATACCTGACCGTGATGAAGGAAGAACTGGGCAACGAATGGCTGCAACCGCACCTGTTCCGCATCGGCGCGTCCAGCCTGCTGACCGACATCGAGCGCCAGCTCGAACACTACGTCACCGGCTCCTATTCGGCCGTTCACCGCCACGCGCAACCTTAAGCACACGGACACGTCATGCCAACAATTAAAGAGATTCTGCAAACTATGGATTACGGTCCCGCTCCGGAGAGCACCAAGGAGGCGCAAGCGTGGCTGGACCAGCATGGCCGCCGTTTCGGCCTGTTCATCGACAACAAGTGGACCGAGCCGCTTGACACCTTCGGCACCTTCAACCCGGCCGACGGCAGCGAACTGGCGCAGGTGACGCAGGCGACCAACGAGGACGTCGAGCGCGCCGTGGAAGCGGCGCGCAGCGCCCATCCGGCCTGGGTCGCCATGGGCGGCCACGGCCGCGCCACCGTGCTGTACACGCTGGCGCGCCTGCTGCAAAAGCACGCGCGCCTGTTCGCGGTGCTCGAGACCCTGGACAACGGCAAGACCATCCGCGAAACCCGCGACGCCGACATCCCGCTGGCCGCGCGCCACTTCTACCACCATGCCGGCTGGGCCCAGCTGCAGTCGGAAGAATTCGCCGACTACCGCGCCGTCGGCGTGGTCGGCCAGATCGTGCCCTGGAACTTCCCGCTCCTGATGCTGGCGTGGAAAGTGGCCCCGGCCCTGGCCGCCGGCAACACCATCGTGTTCAAGCCGGCCGAGTACACCTCGCTCACGACGCTGCTGTTCGCCGAGATGTGCGAGATGGCCGGCGTGCCGCCGGGCGTGTTCAATGTCGTCACCGGCGACGGCCGCGTGGGCGAAGCCATCGTCAAGCACCCGGCCATCGCCAAGATCGCCTTCACGGGGTCGACCGAAGTGGGCCGTCTGATCCGCAAGGCCACCGCCGGCAGCGGCAAGAAGCTGTCGCTGGAACTGGGCGGCAAGTCGCCGTTCATCGTGTTCGACAACGCCGACCTGGACGCGGCCGTCGAAGGCCTGGTCGACTCGATCTGGTTCAACCAGGGCCAGGTCTGCTGCGCCGGCTCGCGCCTGCTGGTACAGGAATCGGTCTACCCGCGCTTCATCGCCAAGGTGAAGGCGCGCATGCAGACCCTGCGCGTCGGCTCGCCGCTGGACAAATCCACCGACATCGGCGCCCTGGTCGATCCGGTGCAGCAGCAGCGCATTGCAGGCCTGGTGGAATCGGCGCGCGCCGAGGGCTGCGAAGTCTGGCAGCCGGCCCATGCGACCCCGGCCGCCGGCTCGTGGTACCTGCCGACCCTGATCACCGGCGCCTCGACCACCGCCACCGTGGCCCAGACCGAGATCTTCGGCCCGGTGCTGGTGGCCTCGAGCTTCCGTACTCCGGGCGAAGCAGTGCAGCTGGCCAACAACACCGTGTATGGCCTGGCCGCCTGCGTCTGGACCGAGTCGATCAGCCTGGCGCTGGACGTGGCGCCGCAGATCAAGGCCGGCGTGGTCTGGATCAACAGCGCCAACCAGTTCGACGCGGCCTGCGGCTTCGGCGGCTACAAGGAATCGGGCTTCGGCCGCGAAGGCGGCAAGGAAGGCATGTACGAATACCTGACGCTGCGCGCCGAGGATGCGCGTCCGGCCGCGCCGCTGCTGGCCGACAAGGGCCGCGCCGACAAGGCCAAGTCCAAGCCGGCCGACGCCGGCGCCGGCGCCAACCCGTTCCAGATTGACCGCACCGCCAAGCTCTACATCGGCGGCAAGCAGGCACGCCCGGACAGCGGCTATAGCCGCGCGGTCGTGGGCAGCAACGGCAGCTTCCTGGCCGACGTGGGCGAGGGCAGCCGCAAGGACATCCGCAATGCCGTGGAAGCCGCGCACAAGGCGTCCGGCTGGGCCAAGGCCACCGCGCACAACCGCGCCCAGGTGCTGTACTACATCGCCGAGAACCTGGCCGCGCGCGCCGACGAATTCGTCGCCCGCATCGCCGCGCAGACCGGCAGCAAGAACGCCGAGCGCGAAGTGCAAGCCTCGATCGAGCGCCTGTTCTACTGGGCCGCCTGGGCCGACAAGTACGACGGCCTGGCGCACCAGCCGCCGATGCACGGCATCGCCGTCGCCCTGAACGAACCGGTCGGCGTGATCGGCATCGTCTGCCCGAACGAGAACCCGCTGCTGGGCTTCATCTCGCTGGTGGCACCGGCGCTGGCGCTGGGCAACCGCGTGGTGGCGGTGCCTTCCGAGGCGTATCCGTTGTCGGCGCTGGACCTGTACCAGGTGCTCGACACCTCCGACCTGCCGGGCGGCGCGCTGAACATCGTCACCGGATCGAGCGACGAACTGGCGCGCACGCTGGCGACCCACTTCGACGTCGATGCCGTGTGGCGCCACGACGGTTCGGAAGCCGGCTGCGCCGAAGTCGAGCGCCTGTCGTCGGAATCGCTGAAGCGCACCTGGGTCGGCGGCGCCAAGGGCCGCGACTGGTTCGATGCCAAGCAGGCGTGCGGACGGGCGGTGTTGCAGCATGCGAGCCAGGTGAAGAACATCTGGATTCCGTACGGCGTGTAAGACAAAAACACAAAATACCAGAACACCGTCATTCCCGCGAAAGCGGGAATCCATACTGAAGTACCGAAGCCGGATGATGTGCGTCTTTGCGCGTCATGCGATTTCAGCCGCTCAGCATGGATTCCCGCTTCCGCGGGAATGACGTTTTGAAGACAACACATAAGGAAGCATCATGTTCCTCCCCCAAGAAATCGTCCGCAAAAAGCGCGACGGCGGCACGCTCACCAAGGAAGAGATCCAGTTCTTCGTACGCGGCATCCCGAACGGTGACGTCACCGAAGGCCAGATCGCGGCCCTGGCCATGGCGGTCTATTTCAACGACATGAACATGGACGAACGCGTCGCCTTCACGCTGGCGATGCGCGATTCCGGCCAGGTCATGGAGTGGAAGTCGCTGAACCTGCCGGGGCCGGTCGTCGACAAGCACTCGACCGGCGGCGTCGGCGACGTGGTCTCGCTGATGCTGGGCCCGATGATCGCTGCCTGCGGCGGCTTCGTGCCGATGATCTCGGGCCGCGGCCTGGGTCACACCGGCGGCACGCTCGACAAATTCGATGCGATTCCCGGCTACTCGACCGTTCCCGATCCCGAGCTGTTCAAGAACGTGGTGAAGGAAGTCGGCGTCGCCATCATCGGCCAGACCGCCCAGCTGGCGCCGGCCGACAAGCGTTTCTACAGCATCCGCGACACCACGGCGACCGTGGAATCGGTGGCCATGATCACCGGCTCGATCCTGTCGAAGAAGCTGGCGGCGGGCCTGGATGCGCTGGTCATGGACGTCAAGGCCGGCAGCGGCGCCTTCATGCCGACCTACGAGAAATCGGTGGAGCTGGCCGAGTCGATCGTCCAGGTCGGCAACGGTGCCGGCACCAGGACCTCGGCGATCCTGACCGGCATGAACGAGTCGCTGTGCCCGGCGGCCGGCAACGCGGTCGAAGTGCGCGTGGCGATCGACTACCTCACCGGTAAATCGCGTCCGGCGCGCCTGCACGAAGTGACGATGGCCCTGTGCGCCGAGATGCTGGTGATCTCGGGCCTGGCCGCCGGCACCGAAGAGGCGCTGGCCAAGCTGCAGCGCGCGCTGGACTCCGGTGAAGCCGCCGAGCGCTTCGCGCGCATGGTGAGCGCGCTGGGCGGCCCGGCCGACCTGATGGACAATCCGGACGCCCACTTGGCCAAGGCGCCGATCGTGGTGCCGGTGCCTTCCTTGGCGTCGGGTTACGCCGCGTCGACCGATTGCCGCAGCCTGGGCCTGGCCGTGGTCGGCCTGGGCGGCGGCCGCGTGCGTCCGCAGGATCCGATCGACTATGCGGTCGGCCTGACCGGGCTGGCCGAGCTGGGCGACAAGATCGACGCCGGCCAGCCGCTGGCGCTGGTGCATGCGCGCACCCAGGAGGCGGCCGAGCGTGCGGTGCGCGAGGTGCAGGCGGCGTACCGCATTGCGCTGGAACAGCCGGCGGCGCAGCCGATGATCTATAAAACGATCCGTCCGTAACTTGATTAGCGTCGTTCCCGCGAAGGCGGGAACCTAAGTTGCACGCGTTTCGACAACCCTCAAAACTTGGGTTCCCGCCTTCGCGGGAACGACGGGTTAACAACTCCGACTATTATCGCGATGAACTACGAACACCTCATCAACGAAGCCCGCGCCGCCCGCGACCTCGCCTACACCCCATACT
>JAKOOD010000080.1 GCA_022701635.1 Burkholderiaceae bacterium
GTCAGGCGTGGCGCGGCAAGCGTGTCCGCCTCAGCGCGCCCTATCTCCGTCTTACACCGGTGAGCGCCCGGTGCCGCGGCGCGCGACCGCTTGCGTGACGCGCACCAGATCGTCCAGTTGCAGCGGCTTGGTGATGTGCTCGTCAAATTGCGCCGCGCTGGTCAGGTGGCGGTCCTCGTCACGGCCCAGTCCGGTGAGTGCGATCAGCGGCAGTTCGCGCCCGCGTGGCGTGGCGCGGATGCGCAGTGCGACTTGCACGCCGCTGATGTCCGGCAGGCCGAGATCCAGGAAGGCCATGTCGATCCGGTGGTCGGCGGCGCGTGCGACCGCATCGACGCCATTGAAGGCCAGCACCGCCGTATGGCCCAGTGCCTCGAGCAGCAGGGCCAGCGTGCTGGCGCCATCGACGTTGTCGTCGACCACCAGCACCGTCAGCGGCGCTTGCGCGACCGCCTGCGCCTCCGGGACGGCGAGCGGCGGCGCGGCAGGCCGCGCCGCCAGCGGCAACACGACCGTGAAACAGCTGCCTCTGCCTGGCCCTTCGCTGGATACCGTCACAGACCCGCCATGCAGTTCGACCAGCTGCCTGACCAGACTGAGGCCGATACCCAGGCCACCCTGGGCATGGATACCTGTCGCATGGACCTGGACGAACAGTTCGAAAATGTCGTCGACCACCGACGCGGGCAGCCCGATGCCTTGGTCGCGTACATGCACGACGACCTTGTCGCCCTCGACGCCGGCGTCGATGGCCACGGGTGCGCCGGGTGGCGAATACTTGGACGCATTCGCCAGCAGGTTGTTGAAGATCTGCGTCAGGCGCAGCAGGTCACCGCTCACCCAGAGCGGTGCCGGCGGCGGACGGTAAGCGACCGGCTGCCGCTTCTGCTCGAATAAAGGGCGCGCGCTTTCCAGGGCGTGGTCGATCACGGTCTGGATGGTGACGGGCTTGCGTTCGATGTCCAGCTTGCCGGCGCTGATGCGGCCGACCTCCATCAGATCGTTCACCAGTCCGGCCAGTTGCCCCACCTGGCGCTCGATGATCTCGCGCGCCTTGTCGCGCACCTGGCGGTCGGTGGAAAAACGGATCAGGTGCGCCGCCGACGAGATCGGCGCCAGCGGGCCGCGCAGTTCATGGGCCAAGGTCGCCAGGTATTCGTTCTTGCGGCGGTCCGCCTGCCGCAGCGCCGCACCGTCTTCGCGCACCTGGCGGGCGTCGCGTTCCCGCTCGGTGTGGTCGCTCGACACGGTCAGCACGGACTCGACCCGGCCTTCGGGATCGAACGAGGGCAGGGCGCGTGTGATGAAGAAATGGCCGCTGCCGTGCTGGTCGACCAGCGTGAAGTCGCATTCGTGTGCCGTGCCGTCGCGCATGACACTGTCCAGCACGGCGCTCCAGCGCGCGGCGACGTCGGCGGGCAGCTGGAAATCGCCGCACGACTTGCCGATATAGGAGTCGGGTGCTTGTCCCGTCAATTCCATGATGCGCGACGACATGAAGACACAGCGGCAGTCGCGGTCGAAACGGCAGATGATGTCCGGCAGGTGCATCGCGATCGCAGCCAGCTCGCGCTCGCGCTGGCGCGTCGCATTCTGGGCGATGGTGGTCTCGGTGACGTCGATCACGGCGCCATTGACGCCGGCGGCGCGGCCATCGCCGTCGGTATCGACCCGCCCGCTACCGCGTACATAGCGGATCGAGCCATCGTCGAGCCGCAGGCGGAAGCGCATCGCATAGTCGGCGCGGTCGCGCAAGGCGGTCTTGATCGTCGCATCGACCTGCGCCAGGTCGTCGGGATGCACGCGCTGCCGGAACATCGCATGGGTGACCGGCGTGCCGGCGGGCCAATCGAAGATGACGTAATGGCGCTGCGACCAGCGCACCGAATCGCGCGCCAGGTCCCAGAAGAAGATGCCGATGTCCGCGGATTCGATGACATGCTTGAAGGCGTCCAGGCGGCTGGCCATGCCGGCGCGGCGCTCGGCCGCGCTGGTGGATGAAGGCGCGGCCGGCCTGCGGCGGCGCCGGATGATCGATAGCAGCCAGGCCGCGCCTGCGCCGGCCGCGAATCCAAGGACTGGCCCTGCCACCTCTGCCCATTGCATACGCTTATCCTTCGAAAAGTGCTTGTTCAGGGTTCCGGGAACATCGACCTCACTGCAGCGGATACACAGCACGTGTCCTTGCGGCGAAACGCGCGCCGCGTGCGGCACTGGCGTCCACGCCCAGGCTGCCGCCGAGGGCGTGCACGATCGATCGCGACAGCGCCAGGCCCAATCCCATGCCGGGCGTGGCCGCGCGCGCTTGCGCGCCGCGATAGAACCGATCGAAGATGTGCGGAAGATCTTCCGGCGCGATACCGGGGCCCTGGTCGTCCACCACGAGCATCACATCGTCGCCGGCCTTGTAGACGGTGACCTCGACCTCGCTGCCAGGCGGAGAAAACTTGATCGCATTGTCCAGCAGGTTGGTCAGGACCAGGGCAAGTGCCGGATGCACGCCGGCGCCGCCTGCGCTGCCCATGATGTCCAGCCGGATGCGCATGGCGCGCTCCTGCGCGGCCGGCTGGAGGCGGCCGACGACCGCCTGCGCCATCATGGCGACCGGCAGCGTATCGGCACCGCCTTCCTGGGTACCGGCGTCGATGCGTGCGAGCGTCAGCAGCTGGTCGACCAGGCCTGAAAGACGCAGCACCTCTTCCAGGCAGGACCGCAGGGCCTCGGCGTAGTATTCCTCGCTGCGCGGCCGGCGCAGGGTCACCTCGATTTCCATGCGCAGGCGCGACAGTGGCGTGCGCAGCTCGTGCGAGGCATCCGCGGTAAAGCGGCGCTGGACCATGAAGGCCGATTCCAGCCGGCTCAGCATCGCATTCAGTGTATCGACCAGCTTGCCGATTTCGTCGTCCGCGCCCTGGTGGGGAAGGCGTTCATGGAGGCTGGCGTCGCCGATCAGGCGCGCCCGGCTGACCAGGCCGTCGATGGCACGCAACAGGCCGCGTGTCAGCAGCAGACCGGCGCCGCTCACCGCCAGCACCAAGGCCGCCGCCATGGCGGCGAATAGCAGCCCCGCCGCTTGCAGGGTGTGATCGACGTCGTCCAGCGAGCCCGCCACCTGCACGGCCAGCGTACGGCCATCGATGACCGTGGGCAGCGATACCATGCGCAGGGGTTCTTCGCCGGCGTGCGGCAAGGTGTCGAACACGGTCTCGCCGGCCGCGAGACGGGCTTGGAGCGCCGTTTGCAAGGGCAGGGTCCCATTCGCCAGGTTGCTGCTGCGTGCGAGTACCCGGCCTTGCAGGTCGACGATCTGGATGAGGCGATCGAGCCGCGTCAGGGACGGTACGTTGCCCGAGGGCGTGTCGTGCACCCGCACGGGGGTTCCGTGGGTGGCGACGAGGATGCCGGCTTCGGCTTCGGCCAGGGCAAGCAAGGCACCATCCAGTTGGCCATGAAGGGAGCGCGACAGTTGCCACCAGCCCGCCAGCGCCGCGCAACCGACAATCACCAGGACCGCGCCCACATGGCCCAGCACCAGCCTGCCGCGCAGGCTAAACACAGGCCGACCCGCCGAGCCGGAATCCCTGACCCCGTACCGTGTCGACCAGGACGCTGCTGCCGGCGCAGTGGAACTTGCGGCGCAGGTTCTTGATGTGGACGTCGATCAGATTATCGATCGCAATCAGGTCGACGTGCCAGACCTGCTCGGCCAGTTCGCGCCGGCTGACCACGTGGCCAGGCCGTGCGCCCAGCAGGATCAGGATCGCGTATTCCTTTGGCGTCAGCGACAGTTGCCGGTTTTCGCACGTGACCTTGTGTGTCAGGGGATCGATCGCCAGGTCGCCGATGAAGCGGCGCTGCAGCGCGGGCAGCGCCGCCCGCCGCAGCAGGGCACGCACGCGTGCCAGCAATTCATCGAATTCGAACGGCTTGACCAGGTAATCGTCGGCGCCGCTGTCGAGCCCTTCGACGCGATCCTGCAGGCCGTCGCGCGCCGTCAGCATGAGCACGGGGAGGCGGATCCCGCGCTGGCGCCATGCGCGGCACAGCGCGGCGCCGCTCTGTCCGGGCAGCATCCAGTCGAGGATGGCGATGGCATGGCCGTCGCCTGCCAACGGCGCCGCTTGTTCCGCCGATGCCGCCACGGTGACCGCGTAGCCGTCCTCCTCCAGACCGCGCGCCAGCAGGCGCGCCGCTTTCGGATCATCTTCCACCAGCAGTAT
>JAKOOD010000011.1 GCA_022701635.1 Burkholderiaceae bacterium
CGGATCAGCGACGCCGGCTCGTCGGCCAGCACCGTCGGGTTGCCGGGCAGCGCCGGGAAGGTGATGGCGTTCGACTTGCCGTCGGTGCGGTGGCAGGCCGCGCAGTTGTCCAGGTAGAGCTGGGCACCACGGGTGTCGTCATGGCCGGCGCGCAGGGCTTTCGCCGTGTCATCGCTGGCCGCGAAGGTCGCCTTGGCCGTGCCGCTGGCAGGCAGCGACTTCAGGTAGGCCGCGATCGCGTGCAGGTCGGTGTCGCTCATGTGCTGCATGCTGTGCGCGACCACGTCGTTCATCGGACCGCCGACCACCGCGGTGGTCTTGTTGCGTCCGGTCTTCAGCGTGTCGACGATGTCCTGCTCGGACCACGACCCGAGGCCATCGACCTTGTCGCCGCGCAGGTTGGCGGCCAGCCAGCCGTCGATCAGCGGACCGCCGGCCAGGTAAGCCTTGCTCGACTCGTCCAGGCCCTGCTCCTGCATCGTTGCCGCACGCGGGGTATGGCAGCTGCCGCAGTGGCCGGCGCCCTGCACCAGGTAGGCGCCGCGCGCCAGCTGCTCGCTCTGGTACTTGGTCAGGTTCAGCGGGGCCATGTCGGCCGGCGCGAAGGTCTTGCGCCAGATCGCCATCGGCCAACGGATCGACAGCGGCCAGCGGATGTCGTTGGCGTGGTTGTCGGCCTTGACCGGCGCGACGCCGTGCATGAAGTAGGCGTACAGGGCGCGCACGTCCTGGTCGCTCATCTTCGCGTACGACGGATATGGCATCGACGGATACAGCGAGGTGCCGTCCTGGCGGATGCCGTGGCGTATGGCGCGGTCGAACTCGTTCAGGCTGTAGGCGCCGATACCGGTGGCCTTGTCCGGCGTGATATTGGTCGAATACATGTTGCCGATCGGCGAAGCGATCGCGCGGCCGCCGGCGAACTGCTTGCCGCTTGGCGCCGTGTGGCAGGCGATGCAGTCGGAGGCCACCGCCACGTAGCGGCCGGCCTCGATCAGGGCCGGATCGTTCAGGCCGGCCGGTGCTGCGGCCTCGGGAATCGCGCGCGTCTGGCTCGGCGCCGTCGCATACGCGAAGGCATCGGCAACCGCGATCACGCCCACCGCGACCACGGCCAGCAGGGCTTTCTTCTTGGAGCTCATTGTCATTCTTGTCGTGTCCTTGTGCGCTTGGTCCGCGCTTACGCCTGCACCAGCGGGCCCGGGTTTTTCAGGTACTGCTCGCGGATCGCCTTGGCGCACCAGTAGGCCAGGCCGCCGACCAGGCCGGTCGGGTTATAGCCGTTGTTCTGCGGGAAGGCGTTGGCGCCCGGCGCGAACACGTTGGAGACGTCCCACGACTGCAGGTACTTGTTCAGGGCCGAGGTCTTCGGGTCCTTGCCCATGATGGCGCCGCCACAGGTGTGGGTCGACTGGTACTGGGTGATGTTGTAGTGCGTGCCGTCCTTCTTGGCATCGCCCTTCATCGCCAGCGGGTTCAGGACCTTGCTCATTTCCTGCGCCTTGTCCACCAGGTACTGGGATGCCTTGATCTCGTTGTCGTGCCAGTCGAAGGTCATGCGCAGCATCGGACGGCCGAAACCGTCCTTGTAGTTCGGGTCCAGGCTCAGGTAGGCGTGGTCGTAGGACATGCAGGAGCCCTGCACTTCGTAGTAGAACGAATGGCGGAAGGCTTCCTTGACGCCCTTCTTCCAGGCGCTGCCCCAGTTCGGCACGCCCGGGGGGGTGGCGATGCCGCGCACCGGACCGGCGCCCGGCTGGCGCGCCCACACCAGGCCGCCGCCGATGAAGCCGGACTTGGTCGGGTCGTTCTGCTTGCCGTTGAGGTCGTCGAAGGTGGCGCCGGCGCCGCCGATGCCGATGAACGGGTTGGCCTGGACGCTCTCGTCGAAGAACAACTGGACGCGGTTCAGGTTCTGGTACGAGTAGTTGCGGCCGATGGTGCCGGTCTTGGTGACTGGATCATACGGGGTGCCGATTTCCGACAGCAGCATCAGGTGCACGTTCATGTACGAGAACGCGCACAGCAGGACGATGTCCGCCGGCTGCTCGGTTTCGCGGCCCTGGGCGTCCAGGTAGGTGACGCCGGTCGCCTTTTTCTTGTCGGCGTCCAGGTTCACCTTCATGACCTGGGCGTGGGTGCGCATCTCGAAGTTCTTGCGTCCACGGACCACCGGCCAGATGTTGGCGTTCGGGCTGGCCTTGGAGTAGTTCAGGCAGCCGTAGTCCGAGCAGAAGCCGCAGGCATTGCACGGGCCCATCTGGCAGCCGTAGGGGTTGATGTAGGGAGCGGAAGCGTTCGAGGCCGGGATCGGATAAGCGTGGTAGCCCATCTCCTTGGCGGCCTTGTAGAACAGCTCGGCGCCCAAGTAGTTCGGGTTCGGACCCAGCGGGTAGTCGCGCATGCGCGCGCCTTCGAAGGGGTTGCCGCCTTCGATGATCTGGCCCTTGATGTTGCCGGCCTTGCCCGAGGTGCCGCACACGTATTCGAAGTGGTCGAGCGAAGCTTCCAGTTCCTCATAGGTGACCGGGAAATCCTGGATCGTCATGTTGGCCGGGATGAACTTCTTGCCGAAGCGCTGTTCCAGGCTGCTGCGGGCGGTGAAGTCTTCCGGCAGCGGGCGGAAGTGCGCGCCCGACCAGTGGCTGCCGGCGCCGCCGACGCCGGTGCCCGGCTTGAACGAACCCATCTGGCGGTACGGCACCGCGGTGTCGTTGACGCCGTGGCGGATGGTCAGGGTTTCCTGCGACAGCGATTGCAGGTACTTGCGGTGCACCGAACCTTCGAGTTCGTCGACCACGCGCGGGTAGGCGAAATCGGGCACGGTGTCGCGGTCCGGGCCGCGTTCCAGGCAGACCACGGTCAAGCCCTGGTCGGTGAGTTCCTTGGCCATGATCGCACCGGTCCAGCCGGCGCCGACGATCACGGCATCTACTTTAGATTTTACGATTGCCATTTTCTTTGATTCCTTGCCTTTAGCCTCGACGCCCGCTCAGGTCCACCGGCCCGATCGGATACGGTTTGTCGCGCACCTCGACCCAGTCGAGGTAGTCGGCGCGCATGCCCGGGTAACCGATCATCTTCCAAGCGCCCATGCCCTTGTTGCCGCCATGGATAGGGTCGGCGAAGTAGCCGTTACGCACCTCGGCCAGCAGGTTGGCGAAGAAGATCTTGGACGAGATGTCGTCGAACTTCAGCTTGCCGCCCTCGGCGTCCTTGAGCAGCGCTTCCTGCTGCTTGTGGTCGAGGTCGGCGAACTTCTTGCCGCCGAAGTTGTTGACGGCGTGCTTGTCGAAGGCACGGATGCCGACGCGCAGGATGTCCTTCAGCGGCAGCTTGCCCTGGTAACCGAATTCCGGCGCCGCCTCGAAGTACGGACCCTGCAGGTACCAGATGCTGCCCGCCGCGTACGGCGTCTGCATGTGGCGGTCGAGGAACTCGAGCACGCCGAGTTCGATCGCGCCCGGGCCGTGCTCGTCGTGCGGGATCAAGCGGTCGACGGCGGCGCCGAGGAAGCGCCATTCGTCGGGCGTGAAGTATTTCGGGGTGTAGGCGTCGGGCTTGCCTTCCGGCGCCACGGTGCCCGCGGCACCGGCGTGATTGATACCGCCATGGATGGCGCCGGCCGCGCCGGCCGCCATCGGCATGAACACCAGGCTCTTGATGAGGCGACGGCGCGACTGGGATTGTTGATCGTCAGACATTATGGTTTCTCTAGCAATGAGAGGGACCGTAGGCCGGCACCGGCCCGACGGAAAGCGCATGATTCTAATGGGGAATTTTCACTCGACGCTTAGAGATACATTGCAGCAACAAATCTCTATGGCACGAATGCAACAAATGGGGGTAATTTTCTATTGACAAATAGCACGCATAATCAAATAGGGTTTGCACTGCCGTTTATCGCGGCAGCGCCGGCACCGCGCGGGCAACCGCCAGGTCTTCGAGTTTGAACTCGGCCACGATCCGGGAGAGCTGACCAGCCTGTTCTTCCAGGGCAGCCGCGGCGGCGGCGGCTTCCTCGACCAGCGCGGCGTTTTGCTGGGTGACGTCGTCCATGGTCACGATCGACTGGTTGACCTCGCCGATTCCCTGGCTCTGTTCGCTGCTGGCCGCATCGATCTCGCCCATCAGGCCTGCCACGCGCTGCACCGCCTGCACAATGCCGTTCATGGCGGCGCCGGCATCGTCCGCCAGCTTGGCGCCGGCCTCGACCTTGCCCGCGGAATCCTGGATCAGGGCCTTGATTTCCTTGGCTGCCGCAGCCGAGCGCTGGGCGAGGTTGCGCACCTCGCTGGCGACGACTGCAAAACCACGTCCCTGCTCGCCCGCGCGCGCCGCCTCGACGGCGGCGTTCAAGGCCAGGATATTGGTCTGGAACGCGATGCCGTCGATCACGCCGATGATCTCGGCGATCTTGCGGGAGCTGTCGGTGATCGCCCCCATCGTCGCCACCACCTGTCCCACTACGCGGCCGCCCTGCTCGGCCTGGCCGCTGGCGCTATTCACCAGCACATTGGCCTGGCGCGCATTCTCCGCGTTCTGGCGCACCGTCGAGGTCAGCTCTTCCATCGCGGCGGCGGTCTGCTCGAGGCTCGAGGCCTGGGCCTCGGTCCGGCTGGAGAGGTTGAGGTTGCCGGTCGCGATTTCCGCCGAAGCGCCGGCGATCGCATGCGTACTGTCGCGCACCTCGTTCATGGTCCGGTTCAGGGACGACACGAAACGGTTGAAGGCGAGCGCCAGCTTGCCGACCTCGTCTTCCGATTCCACCGGCATGCGGCGGGTCAGGTCGCCGTTGCCGTCGGCGATCTCGCCCAGCATCACGGCGGCACGCGCCACCGGGGCGGCAATCGCGCGGCTGACCAGGAATACCACCAGCAAACCGATGCCGCCGCCGACGACGCCGGCCGCCAGCGCGGCAATGGCCGCCGAGCGCGCGAGGTCGCCCAGCACTTCACGCTCCGGCACTTCAGCGACGACATACAGGCCGAGCTGTGGAATCGGCGAGGAAGCAACGATCAACTTACCTTGCTCCGACGCCAGCTCGCCGTGAGCGAATGGCGCCTTGCCGAGCAACTGCGCCGCCAGCACGGGCGTAAAGCCGGGCTGGTCCTGCAGCTTGTGCTTGCCGTCGGCACGCGCCGCGTCGCGGTGCAGCAGGATGGTGCCGTCCTCGCGCACCAGGTAGACGTGGCCGGACGCCCCTACCTTGTAGCTGCGCACGGCCTGGCCGAGCGCTTCGATTGACAGACCGATGCCTGTCACCGCAAGCTTACCGTCGCCGGCATCGGCGCGCGTGTTGATGAACAGCTTCAGCTCGCCGGTCTTCGGATCCGCGTTCATGTTCAGCTCATAGGGCTGGCCACCGCCGAGAAAACTGCGCATCCAGGCATCGCGTGGATTGGCGTTGTCGAGCATGTAACTCAAGCCGCTCTCATCCATAAACTTCAGAGTCGACGCCGACGCCCAGAACACGGTGGCCGCCTTGTTGTCGGCTTTGACCCGGGCGGCATAGGCACGCCAGGCATCAAGCCCGGTGTCGGGCAAACCCGCGCGCT
>JAKOOD010000108.1 GCA_022701635.1 Burkholderiaceae bacterium
GCGCGATCGCTTCCGGCTGGCGCACGCCGGTCTCGAGCCGCAGCACCGACAGGCCGGCCATGCGCGCGAACGTCGTCAACGCCTCGAGCAGGCGGCGACCGGCGCCCATGCCGCGTTTGTTCTCGGCCACGACCATGCGCTTGATCTCGCCATAGCCACCGCAATTCACCAGCGCGGCGCAGCCGGCCGCGCCGCCGTCGACGTCGCGCGCGACCAGGAACAGTGCATCGGCCGCCAGCAGGTCCGATGCGCCCATCAGGTGGTTGCTCTCGGCCGGGTACAGCGCGGCGCAATGGGCGTCCAGTTGCGCCAGCAACGCGGTCACTTCCGGCTGGTCGGGCAACTCGGCGTTGACGATCATGAACCGAGCTGCTTGAGCATCGCCTCGGCCGACGATACGTCGAAGGCGCCCGGCTGCTCCAGGTTCAACGCCTTGACGACGCCGTCGACGACCAGCATCGAATAGCGCCGGCTGCGCACGCCCATGCCGCGCGCGGTCAGGTCCATGTCCAGGCCGAGCGCACGGGTGTAGGCGGCGCTGCCGTCGGCCATCATGCGCACGATGCCGGTGGCCTTCTGGTCGCGGCCCCAGGCGCCCATCACGAAGGCGTCGTTGACCGACACGCACCAGATCTCGTCGACGCCCTTGGCCTTGAGCCGGTCGGCCAGCTTGACGTAACCCGGGAGGTGCTGCGCCGAGCAGGTCGGGGTGAAGGCGCCCGGCAGGCCAAAGATGGCGATGGTCTTGCCCTTGACGAGGTCGGCCACGTTGAAGGTGTTCGGGCCGAGCGCGCAGCCTTCGGTTTCGGTCTCGATGAATTCCGCGAGGGTCGCTTCGGGCAGGCGGTCGCCGATCTGGATGGTCATGGTGGAGATTCCTGTTGTCGTTATAAGAACCGGCAAGTATGCCTGATCTAAAACAAACCGGGGTCAGAGCCCGATTTGATGCTGGATAAACGAAAGGCCGGTACTGCTTGGTTCAGTACCGGCCCCCGGATCATGGAGTGTGCCGGGTGGTCAGCCCGGCAGGAGTGGTATTGCTCAGTCGGCTTGCTTGCGCAGGAACGCCGGGATGTCGTAGGTCTCGACACCGTTGCGCTGCATCGCCTGCACCTGCTCGGATGCCTGCTCGCGGCGCCACACGGCCGGCTGCTTCATGCCGACGTCAGGGGTACCGGCGATCGAACCCATATTCACGCCGGCCGCAACCGGCGCGGTGCCGGCCATCATCGGCTGGTTGTAGGTGCCGGTGCGCAGGACCTGCTGCGGCTGGACCAGCGAGATGTTGGCCTTGTTCTTGCCCAGGCCGGTCGCCACCACGGTCACCCGCAGCTCGTCGCCCATCTCGTCGTCGTAGGCGATGCCCTGGGCGATCGCGGCGTCGGGCGCGGCGAAGGCGCGCACGGCGGCCATGACTTCCTTGATTTCCTTGCCCTTCAGGCCGCGCGATGCGGTGACGTTCACCAGCACGCCCTTGGCGCCCGACAGGTCGATACCGTCCAGCAGCGGCGATGCCACGGCCTGCTCGGCGGCGATGCGCGCGCGGTCCACGCCCGATGCGGTCGCGGTGCCCATCATGGCCTTGCCCTGCTCGCTCATGATGGTCTTGACGTCGTTGAAGTCGACGTTGATATGGCCCGGCACGTTGATGATCTCGGCGATACCGGCGACGGCGTTGTTCAGCACGTCGTCGGCATGCTTCATCCAGTCCAGCATCGATTCGTCTTCGTAGATGTCTTCCAGCTTTTCGTTCAGGATGACGATCAGGGAGTCGACGTGCTTGGTCAGCTCTTCCAGGCCGGTCTCGGCCACCTGCATGCACTTGTCGCCCTCGTACGAGAACGGCTTGGAGACCACGGCCACGGTCAGCGCGCCCATGTTCTTGGCCACTTCGGCCACGATTGGGGCGGCGCCGGTGCCGGTACCGCCGCCCATGCCGGCCGCGATAAAGACCATGTGCGCGCCGCGCAGCGCATCTTCGATGCGGCCGCGCGATTGTTCGGCCAGCTGGCGGCCGATTTCCGGACGCATGCCGGCACCCAGGCCGGAATCGCCGATCTGGATGATGTTGTGGGCGCTCGACGCATTCAGCGCCTGGGCGTCGGTGTTTGCGGCGATGAACTCGACACCGGAAACACCTTTATTGATCATGTGCTGCACCGCGTTGCCACCCGCACCGCCGACGCCGACCACCTTGATCACGGTGCCCAGTGCTGCGTTATCGACCATATCAAACTCCATGATGAACTCCTAATCTCAAAATGCCGTTCCCAAGCCAAAAACCTCATCGTTCTCAATCAGGCCTGAAGATTGGAAACGCGCCTATATTTTAAAAATATTTACGATCGTTACCAAGAAAAACCGTTACCAAGTGTTTCCATCAACGTAAAAAAATCGACTTTGCGTTGCATTTTGGATGGGACCGCCATCATGGCCTGCCAAACTGTTGCCGCTCATCAGGTTTCTTTCCGCTTCCGCCATCAGAAATTCCCCAAGAACCACTCCTTCATGCGCTGCCATACCGCCTTCACCGAACCATCCTGGCGCGTCACGATATGGCCGCGCAGGTACTGCTTTTTCGCTTCCAACAGCAAGCCGAGGACGGTCGCATAGCGCGGGCTGCGCACCACGTCCGCCAGTTGGCCCCGGTACTCCGGCGTGCCGAGGCGCGCCGGTTTGAGAAAAATGTCTTCCGCCATCTCGATCATGCCCGGCATGATCGAGGAACCGCCGGTCAGCACGATGCCCGACGACAGCACCCCTTCGTAGCCCGACTCGCGCACCACCTGGTGCACCATCGCGAACAGCTCTTCGACGCGCGGCTCGATGACGGCCGCCAGCGCCTGGCGCGACAGCGAACGCGGACCGCGGTCGCCCAGCCCCGGCACCTCGAGCGTCTCGCCCGGATCGGCCAGCACTTGCTTGGCCACGCCGTAGCGGATCTTGATTTCCTCGGCTTCGCCGGTCGGGGTGCGCAGCGCCATCGCGATGTCGCTGGTGATCTGGTCGCCCGCGATCGGCAGGACGGCGGTATGGCGGATCGCGCCATCCGAGAACACGGCGATGTCGGTGGTACCGCCGCCGATGTCGATCAGGACCACGCCGAGTTCCTTCTCGTCGCCGGTCAGGACCGAGTCGGCCGATGCCATCGGCTGCAGGATCAGGTCCGAGACTTCGAGGCCGCAACGGCGCACGCACTTTACAATATTTTGCACTGCGGACACCGCACCGGTGACGATGTGCACGCGCACCTCGAGACGGATGCCGCTCATGCCGATCGGCTCGCGCACGTCTTCCTGGTTGTCGACGATGAATTCCTGGGGCACCGTGTGCAGCAGCTGCTGGTCGGTCGGGATATTGACGGCCTTGGCGGTCTCGATCACGCGGGCGACGTCGGTGGCGGTGACTTCCTTGTCCTTGATCGCCACCATGCCGCTCGAGTTGAACGAACGGATATGGCTGCCGGCGATGCCCGCGTACACGTTGCGAATCTTGCAATCGGCCATCAGCTCGGCTTCCTCGAGCGCGCGCTGGATCGACTCGACGGTCGCTTCGATGTTCACGACAACGCCCTTCTTCAAGCCCCTCGACTCGTGCTGGCCGAGTCCGATCACTTCGTGGCGTCCATCGGCCATCACCTCGGCCACCACCGCCACCACTTTCGAGGTGCCGATGTCGAGACCGACGATCAGGTTCTTCGCGTCTTTAGTCATGTTAGCTGTGCCTGCTTAAATTAAATGTGCTTTGTTGTTTTGGTTGGTGCTTTTTTCTGCTTCGCCGCCTTCACCGGCTTGGTGGCGTCAGCGGGTACGCTGAGTGCCGCCGACGACAGCGCCAGGCCGTTCGGATAACGCATGTCGATGGTGTCGATGCGCCCTTCCTGCAGGCGCGCCACCAGCTGCGGGTAGATGCTCACCAGCCGCTGCACGCGCCCCTTCAGGGTCGCATTGTCCTTTTCCCGCCCCAGCTCGACGTTCATGCCGTTGTCCAGCTTGACCGTCCAGGCGTAGCGGCTCGACAGGCTGATCGACTCCGGCACCAGCGCCACCTGCGCGAACCAGCCGCGCAGTTCGGCGAAGCGCGCCAGCACTTCCTTTTCGCTGCCGGCCGGACCATCGAACGCAGGCAGTGCGTGGTCCTCGTCGGCCTCGGCCAGGTTGGCGGTGAACACTTCGCCTTTTACCGACAGCAGGCGCCCATCCTCGCCCCAGGTGCCGAGCGCCTCGTGCTCCTCCACGGCGACGATCAGCTGGTTCGGCCATTCGCGGCGCACGCTGGCCTTGCGGACCCAGGGCACGGCCTCGAAGGTGGCGCGCACCTGTTCCAGGTCGGAGGTGAAGAAGTTCCCCTTGATCTTCCCCATCACCCCGTTGCGCACCGTCAGTTCGTTCACGTGCTGCAGGTCCAGGCCATACATGCTTTCGACGCGCACCGCGCGCAGCGTGAACATCGGACGCTGCGACAGCCACCACACGCCCGAGGAAATGCAGGCGAGCGCCACCAGCGCGGTGATCGCGCCGGAGGTTGCATTCAGGGCTCGCACGTCATGCCACATCTTGGTTTTTCCTTACTTCTTTCCAGCCACGCCGGCCTTCAGGCTGGCCGATTGCAAAATTTGCACGCACAGGTCTTCGTAGCTGGTGCCCTCGGCACGCGCCGCCATCGGCACCAGCGAGTGGCCGGTCATGCCCGGCGAGGTGTTCACTTCCAGCAGGAAGTGGCGCCCGTCCGACTCGCGCAGCAGCACGTCGATGCGGCTCCAGCCTTCGCAGCCGAGCGCGCGGTAGGCCTTTTCCACGTCGGCCTGGATGGCGGCGGTGGTGGCGGCATCCAGCGGCGCCGGGCAGTGATACTGGGTGTCGTCGGTGAAGTACTTGTTCTGGTAGTCGTAATTGCCCTCAGGCGCCACGATCTCGACGATCGGCAGCGCGCGCGCCTGCGCGCCCGTGCCCAGCAGCGGCACCGAGAATTCGCGGCCTTCGATGAACTGCTCGGCCAGCACCAGCTTGTCGTACTTGTGGGCCAGGTCGACCGCCGCCTTCAGGTCTTCCGCGCGGGTGACCTTGGTGATGCCGATGGTCGAACCTTCCAGCGGCGGCTTGACGATCAGCGGCAGGCCGAGGTCGGCGACAATATTCTTGAGGGTCGCATCGAGCCTCTCAGGCTCGATGCTTTCGTCGATCACCGCGTAAGTCGGGGTCGGCACGCCGGCCGCCAGCCACACGATCTTGGTGGTGATCTTGTCCATGCCGACCGACGACGCCATCACGCCGCTGCCGGTGTACGGGATGCCGAGCAGTTCGAGCGCGCCCTGCAGGCTGCCGTCCTCGCCGTAGCGGCCGTGCAGCGCGATGAACACGCGATCAAAACGTTCCGCTTCGAGTTCGCCGAGCGAACGTTCGGCCGGGTCGAAGGCGTGGGCGTCGATGCCCTTCGACTTCAGTGCCTGCAGCACGCCGTTGCCGGACATGAGCGAGACTTCGCGCTCGGCGGAACGGCCGCCGAACAGGACGCCGACCTTGCCCAGTGCGGCGATTGCGGAAGGAGTCAAGGTATTCAAGATGCGACCTTTTGATGCGAAATCAGTTGTTGCGGAATGCCGCCGATGGAACCGGCGCCCATGGTCAGCACGACGTCGCCGTCGCGCGCCACCTTCAGGATCGTCGCCGCCATGTCGGCGATCGATTCCACGAAAATCGGTTCGATCTGGCTGCCGGTGCGCAGCGCGCGCGTCAGCGCACGGCCGTCGGCGGCCACGATCGGCGACTCGCCGGCCGCGTACACCTCGGCCAGCAGCAGCAGGTCGGGCGCGGCCAGCACCTTGACGAAGTCCTCGAACAGGTCGCGCGTACGAGTGTAGCGGTGCGGCTGGAAGGCCAGCACCAGGCGCCGCCCCGGGTAGGCGGCGCGCGCCGCGGCCAGCGTTACCTGGGCTTCGACCGGGTGGTGGCCGTAGTCGTCGACCAGCGTGAAGCTGCCGCCATCCGGCAGGGCGATGTCGCCGTAGCGGGTGAAGCGGCGGCCGACGCCGCGGAAACCGGCCAGGCCACGCGCGGTGGCGTCGTCCGGGATGCCGATCTCGCGCGCGATGGCGATCGCCGAGCAGGCGTTCAGCACGTTGTGCATGCCGGGCTGGTTCAGCACGAACTTGGTGTCCGGGTAGCCTTCCTGGCGCACCGTGAAGTGCATCTGGATGCCTTCGGCATGGGCGTCGAGCGCGCGCACTTCGGCGTCTTCCGAGAAGCCGTAGGTGGTGACCGGCTTGGTCACCTGCGGCAGGATCGAACGCACGTTGACGTCGTCGATGCACATCATCGCGCGGCCGTAGAACGGCAGGCGGTGGGTGAAGTTCACGAACGCGCCCTTCAGCTTCTCGAAGTCGTGCTCGTAGGTGTCCATGTGGTCGGCGTCGATGTTGGTGATCACCTCGATCATCGGCGACAGGTTCAGGAACGACGCGTCCGACTCGTCGGCCTCGGCCACGATGTAGTCGCCGGTGCCCAGCTTGGCGTTGGCGCCGGCGCTGGTCAGGCGGCCGCCGATCACGAAGGTCGGGTCCAGCCCGCCCTCGTACAGGACGGATGCCACCAGGCTGGTGGTGGTGGTCTTGCCGTGGGTGCCGGCGATGGCGATGCCGCGCTTCAGGCGCATCAGTTCGCCCAGCATGATGGCGCGCGGCACCACCGGGATCTTGGCGGCGCGCGCCGCGACCACTTCCGGATTCGCTTCGTTGACGGCGGTCGACGTCACCACGGCGTTGGCGCCGCGGATGTGTTCCGCGGCGTGGCCGATGGACACGATGGCGCCGGCATCCTGCAGGCGCTGGCTGGCCGCGTTGGACGCCAGGTCCGAGCCCGACACTTTATAGCCGAGGTTGAGCAGCACCTCGGCGATGCCGCTCATGCCGCTGCCGCCGATACCGACGAAGTGAATGTGTTTGATCTTGTGTTTCATCTTGCCTTGGTTCCTCGACCTGCTAATTCTTCCAATACGTTCGCGATCGCCTCGTTGGCATCGCGCTTGCCCACCGCCTGCGCCGCCTCGGCCATCGCCAGGCAAGCGTCGCGGGTGGTGGTTTGCAGCAGCTGCGCCAGGCGCTGCGGATGCAGTTCGCCCTGCGGCAAGTGCACTGCCGCTTTCTGCCTGTCCATCCAGATCGCGTTGTCGCGCTGGTGGCTGGTGGTGCTGGCCACGAACGGCACCAGCACGCTGGCCACGCCGGCCGCGGTCAGCTCGGACACCGTGATCGCGCCGGCGCGGCAGATCACCAGGTCGGCGTTCGCATACGCCGCCGCCATGTCGTCGATGAAGTCGACCACGTTGGCCTCCACGCCGGCCCGGGCATAGGCCGCGCGCAGGGCGTCGATGTTCTTCTTGCCCGACTGGTGGGTCACGACCGGGCGCAGGCCTTGCGGAATCAGGGCCAGCGCCGCCGGCACCGCATCGTTCAGCACCTTGGCGCCCAGGCTGCCGCCCACCACCAGGATAGTGAGCACGCCGCTGCGGCTGGCGAAACGGTGGCCCGGCGCCGGCATCGCCAGGATCTCCTTGCGCACCGGATTGCCGGTGACGACCGCTTTGCCGGCGGCTTTGCCGAAATCCGCGGGGAAGCCGAACAGCACGCGCTGCGCGATCGGCGTCAGGGTCTTGTTCGACAGCAGCAGCGCGGCGTCGGCATTCACCAGCGCCAGCGGCACGCCGCGCGCGCGCGCCATCATCCCGCCCGGCACGGTGACGTAACCGCCCATGCCCAGCACCACGTCCGGCTTGCGCTCGCCGATGATGCGGCGGCAGGCGGCAAAGGCGCCCACCATCTTGAAGGCGCCGGTGACGGTGTGCCCCAGGCCCTTCCCGCGCAGGCCGGCGAAGTCGATGCTGTCCATCGCGATGCCGTGCTTGGGCACGATCTCGCGCTCCATGCCGTGGGCGGTGCCCAGCCAGCTGACTTCCCAGCCGCGTTCGCGCATCGACTGGGCGATGGCGATGCCGGGGAAGATGTGGCCGCCGGTGCCGGCCGCCATGATCATCAGTTTCTTGGTCATTGGCGTCCTCCACGCATGCGCACGCGGTTTTCGTAATCGATGCGCAGCAGGATCGCCAGGCCGACGCAGTTGAACAGGATGCCGGAGCCGCCATAGCTCATCAGCGGCAGGGTCAGGCCCTTGGTCGGCAGCAGGCCGAGATTCACGCCCATGTTGATGAACACCTGCACGCCGAGCCAGATGCCGATGCCCTTCGCGGCCAGGCCGGCGAAGTGCTGCTCCAGTGCGATCGCCTGGCGGCCGATGTCGAACGCGCGCTTCACCAGCCAGTAGAACAGGCCGATCACCGCCAGCACCCCGGCCAGGCCGAGTTCTTCGCCGATCACGGCCATGATGAAGTCGGTATGCGCTTCCGGCAGGTAGTGCAGCTTCTCGACGCTGCCGCCCAGGCCAACCCCGAAGAACTCGCCGCGCCCGAAGGCGATCAGCGAGTGCGTCAACTGGTACGCCTTGTCCAGCGCGTTGCCCTCTTCCCACGGATTCATGTAGGCGAACATGCGCGCGCGGCGGAACGGCGACAGCGCGATGATGCTCGAGAACACCAGCACCAGCACGGCGCCGATGCCGCCGAACCAGACCATGTTGAAACCGCCCAGGAACAGGATCCCCATCGAGATGCAGACCACCACGCCGAAGGCGCCGAGGTCGGGCTCCAGCATCAGGAGGCCGCCGACCAGGCCCATCGCCGCGGCCATCGGCATGAAGCCCTTGGTCAGCTTGTGCATGTACTGCTGCTTGCGCACCGTGAAGTCGGCCGCGTACAGCACGGCCACGACCTTCATGATCTCGGATGGCTGCATCTGCATGATTTTCAAAGGCAGCCAGCGCCGTGCGCCGTTGACCGACACGCCGACGCCGGGCACCAGCACCAGGGCCAGCAGCACCAGCGTGCCGACGAACATCAGTGGCGCGAAGCGCTGCCACACCACCACCGGCACCCGGAACACGAACACGCCGGCCACCAGCGAGACCACGATGAACATCGCCTGGCGCACCAGGAAGTAACTGTTCTTGCCGCCGAGGTAGGCGAACTTGGGCGAATCCGGCAGCGCGATCGAGGCCGAATACACCATCACCATTCCGAACAGCATCAGCAGGACAACGACCCAGACCAGCGGCTGGTCGTATTCCATCATGCGCGACGGCCGCGCACGCGTGGCGATGGTCGCCTCGTTCGACGAACCGCCAAATTTAAAAGGGATCTGGAAGGCCATCAGATGTCCTGCCCCTTCTCGAGCGCGATGTCGCGCACGGCATCCACGAACACCTGGGCGCGGTGGGCGTAATTGGTGAACATGTCCATGCTGGCGCAGGCCGGCGACAGCAGCACGACATCGTGGCTGCGCGCGAGGCCCGCTGCGCGCCGCACCGCCGCCGGCAGGTCGTCGAGGTCGAAGCACGGCACGCCGGTCGGCTCGATCGCCGCCTTGACCGCCGGCGCGTCGCGTCCGATCAGGAGCACGGCGCGCACGTAGCGCGCGCACGGGCCGGCCAGCGGCGCGAAGTCCTGGCCCTTGCCGTCGCCGCCGGCGATCAGGAGGATCTGGCGGTCGGCTTCGCCGAAGGATTTGCCGAGGCCTTCCAGGGCTGCCACGGTGGCGCCGACGTTGGTGCCCTTGCTGTCGTCGTAGTACTCGACGTCGTCGATGCTGGCGACCAGTTCCACGCGGTGCGGCTCGCCCTGGTATTCGCGCAGGCCGTGCAGCAGCGGCGCCAGCGGCAGGCCGGCGGCACGGCACAGGGCCAGCGCGGCCAGCGCATTGGCGGCGTTGTGCAGGCCTCGGATGCGCAGCGCGTCGGCCGGCATCAGGCGGTTGAGGACCAGTTCCGCCGGCTCTTCCGGCGCATTCAGGGCAGGAGAACGGCGACGCTTCTTCTCCGGCTCCTCGGCCGGATGCGCGTTCGCCAGCCACAGCACGCCGCGTTCGTTCAGCAGGCCGAAGCTGCCCGGGGCATCCGGTTCGCCGGTGCCGAAGGTGTTGACGGCATTGCCGCTGCCGGCCATGCCCATCACGATCGCATCGTCGCGGTTCAGCACGCGCACGGTGTCGGCGCCGAAGATGCGCGCCTTGTCGGCGGCGTAGGCCGCCATGCTGCCGTGCCAGTCGAGGTGGTCCTGGGTGATGTTCAGGACGGTGGCGGCGTCGGCGTTCAGGCTGAAGGTGGTGTGCAGCTGGAAGCTGGACAGTTCCAGTACCCAGGCTTGGGGTAACTCTTTTTGCAAGTCATCCTGGTCGATCACTTCACGCAACACGTCCAGCGCCGCCGGGCTGATGTTGCCGGCCACGCGCGTCGTAAAGCCGGCGCGGCGGCACAGCAGGCCGGTCATGCTGGTGACGGTGGTCTTGCCGTTGGTGCCGGTGATGGCGATGACTTTCGGCGCATAGCCGCGTTCCGCCTTCAGGGCGGCCAGCGCCTGGGCGAACAGTTCGATTTCGCCCCACACCGGGATGCCGCGCTCGCTCGCCGCCGGCAGCAGCGCGGCCAGTTCGCGCGACGGCGCCAGGCCCGGGCTGACGGCGACGAAGTCGGCGCCGTCGAGCAGTGCCGGCGCGAAGTTACTCGACCCGTCGCCGCCGACGAATTCCACGGCCGCAACGGCGGCGCGCAGGGCCGGCAGGCGCTGCGGCGCGGCGCGGGTGTCGGCCACGCGTACGCGCGCGCCGCAGCGCGCGAGCCACTGCGCCATCGCCAGGCCCGACTCGCCGAGTCCCAACACCAGTGCGGTTTTGCCGTCGTAGTTCATATCAGCGCAGTTTGAGGGTGGACAGGCCGATCAGGACCAGCACCATGGTGATGATCCAGAAACGCACCACGACCTTGGTTTCCTTCCACCCCTTCTGTTCGAAGTGGTGGTGCAGCGGCGCCATCAGGAACACGCGGCGGCCGGTGCCGTAGCGCTTCTTGGTGTACTTGAACCAGCTCACCTGGATGATCACCGACAGCGTCTCGGCGACGAACACGCCGCCCATGATGAACAGGACGATTTCCTGGCGCACGATCACGGCGATGGTGCCGAGCGCGCCGCCCAGCGCCAGCGCGCCGACGT
>JAKOOD010000129.1 GCA_022701635.1 Burkholderiaceae bacterium
TCGTCGGCGACGGTGTCCGGGATGTAGCCGTAGTTGCACGGGTAGTGCATGGCGGTGCCCATGAAGCGGTCGACGAAGATCGCGCCCGATTCCTTGTCCACTTCATACTTGACCGGATCGGCATTCATCGGGATTTCGATGACGACGTTGAAATCGTTTGGCACATCGCGGCCGGCGTTGACGTTATTCAGGCTCATGCTAGTCCTTGTTTACTGGGAGTCGGTTGCTGGGAAAACAATAAAGGGGGCATTATAGCGAATCACACCCGGCTTGTGCGCCGCACAAGCCCGCCAGCGCTGGCGGCCCGGAGGGGCGACGCTTTGCCGGGAGGCAGCTCACACCAGGTCCGCCAGCGCGCACAGGCGGTAATGGCGGTTCGCCTCTTCCTGCTGTCCCAGCGCCTCGTGCAGCTGGGCCAGCTTCAAATGGGTCTCGCGCACCAGCGCGGTGTCGACCGCATCCGACAGCGCGCCTTCCAGGTAGCGCTGGGCCTTGCCCCACAGTTTCTGGCGCAGGCACAGCGAGCCGAGGGTCAGCGCCAGCTCGGGATCATTGGGATGGGCGCGCAGCCAGGCTTCGCATCGCTCGATCTGGGCCAGCAGGGTGGGCGAACCTTCCGGACCGGCGGCGTCGCGGTAGGCACGCACCACGCGCTCGTCCCAGCCGGCCTTGAGGGCGTCCTCGACGATCAGGCGCGCCTCGTCGTGCAGGCCGCGCGCATTGAAGGCGGCGGCCGCGCGCGCCGCGATCGCCGGCTGCAGGCGGTCGGCGGCGGGTACGCCAGTCCACAGGTGGCGGATCGATTCGGCATCCATGCCGCCTTCGGACAGCAGCGACTCGTAGGCCAGTTCGCGCAGGCGGCTTGAGAGGGCCGGATGCAGGGCGTTGCGCTTGTCGAGGGTGCGCACCAGGCGCAGCACTTCGGGCCAGTTGCGTGCCTGCTGGTTGGCCTTCATCGCCCACTGCAGCGCGTGGATGTGGCGCTGGCCGCTGGCGTTCAGTTCCGCCACCGCTTCCAGCGCGGCTTCCGGCTTGTGCTCGTCGACCAGCAGCTCGGTGACCGTCATCAGGCGCGCGGTCTTGAGGTTGGTGTCGTGGCCGATGCCGGCCAGCCAGGCGTCGCGCCGCGCCGGCTCGCGCATGCGGTGCGCGGCGCGGGCGCCGATCAGGGCCGCCAGGCCGGCGTTCTCGGGCAGCTCGGCGGCCCGCGTCGCGGCCTTCTCGGCGTGGCCGAAGCGGCCTTCGAACAGGGCTTTCAGGGCATCGCGCAGGCCGCGGTTGGCTTCACGCTCGCGCTTGCGGAAACGGTAGGCCGCCACCTGCTTCGGCATGCCGAGGGTGGCGCGCACCGCCCGCACCAGGCCGTAGACCAGCAGGAACAGCAGCACCGCCAGCACCACGAACAGGTTGAGCGACAAATCGATCCGGTGCGGCGGGTAGAAGAACACCACGTTGCCGGGGTTGAAGCGCGCGGTCACGGCAATGCCGATCGCCGCGGCCATCAGGGCGACTAACCAGAGGAGTAAGCGCATCGTCGGGACTCAGGACTTGGATTTGTAATTGCGCACGGCGTTCAGGCTCTCCGACAGGTCCGGCACGTCGATCGACACGTTGTTGGCCTGCACCTGGCGCAGCATCGACTGCGCGGCGATGGTCGAGCGGGCGCGCGCGTCGAAGTACTTGACCAGCATCTCCTGGGCAGTGCCGATGTCGTCGCGGAAGGTGCCCTCGTTGCGCGACAGCAGGGCCAGGCGCGCGTTCAGCAGGCGCAGCTTGAGGTTTTCGCGCACGAAATACGATTCGCTCGGCGACAGCATCAGCGCTTCCGGCGTGGCCACGGTGCGCACCCGGATCAGCTGGCGGATGTCGTCCCACATCTCCTGGCTCCAGTTGCGCCAGGTTTCGGTCACGCGCTGGCCCAGGCCCATGTCCTGCGGCACCGGCGCGGCCGCGCCGGCGGGCTTGCCAGCGCCAGCGCCGGCGGCGCCATGGGCCGCCGCCACCCGCCGCGGCGCCTGCGGCTCGGCCGGCTTTTCGTCGGCCAGCAGCGGCAGGTTGTCGATCTGGCCGATCACATTATCCAGGCGCAGCGCGATGCCGGCCTGGTCGACCGAGGGCAAGGCCTTGAGTTTCTCGATGTCGCGCGCGATGGCGCGGCGGATGGTAATGAATTGCGGCTTGTCCGAGCGCGACAGCGAGCGGTCGGCGTTTTGCAGCGCGATCAGCGCGCCCTGCACGTTGCCGGCCAGCTGCAGCTGCTGGCTGGCGGTGGACAGCACCTGCTCGATCTCGGACAACGCCCATTCGTCGCGGTTCTTGGAGATGTCCTGGTACATCTGTTGCAGCGCCGCCTGCTGGCTCTGGGACTCGCTCTGGCGGCTTTCCAGCACGCCCACCTTGACCTGCAGCTCCTTGGCGGTTTCCTGGGTGTCGCGCACCAGCTGCGCGGTCTCCGCGTTCGAGGCGTTGTCCTTTTGCAGCGTGCGCGCAACGTCTTCGCGCAGCTTGTTGAAACGGGAATGGGTCGACCAGGTCTGCAGCGCCAGCAGCACCGCCAGCGCCACGATGGCCAGGTTCTGCGGCTTGTTCAGCAGACCGCCCAGGCCGGACGGCGCCTCGGGCACGCGCGGTTCGACGGCCGGGCCGGCCGACGATGCCGCGGCAGGGGCCGGCGCTGGATACGTCTCCGGCGCCAGCGAGGCGCCCATGTTCGGTTTCTCTGGATTATTCGGCAATTCGTTCATGCTCATGATTGTAACGCGGCAAGCAAACGCTCGTCGCCCGAGCCGGTGAGCGTCACCGCGCCGAAACCCAGTGCCCGTGCGGTTTCCGCGATTCTGGCGTGGGGCACGATCAGGTGCTGGCGTTGCAATCTCGCCACACTTGCCGGATCGCCAAAGGCCGAGACCATGGCGACCAGTCCGCGCAGCGCCTCCGAACTGGTCACGATCCAGTCGTTCGGCGCGGCCAGCAGCGCCGCCAGCGCTGCCGTCAGTGCCGCATCCGGGCGCGGCAGCGCGCGCCGGTAAGCGGTCAAGGTCTCGACCGTGCAGCCGGCCGCGCGCAGGGCGTCGGGCAGCAGTTCGCGGCCGCCGTCGCCGCGCACCACCAGCACGCGGCGGCCGGCCAGCACGGCCAGGTCGAGCGCCTGCAGCAGGTGCTCGGAATCGCTGCGCGCCGGATCGCGCGGGCAGTGGATCGCCACCCGGCCGTCGTCGACGCCATGCCGCACCAGGGCCGCGCGGCTGCCCTCGCCCACCACCGCGATCGCCACGCCGTCGGGCCAGCGCGCAATGTGGGCAAAGGCGGCGTCGACCGCGTTGGGCGAGACGAAGGCCACCAGCGCATACGCGTCGAGGCAGGCCAGGCGCTGCGCCAGGCCCTGCTGGTCGTCGACGGGTTCGATGTCCAGCAACGGCAGGATCACCGGCCGGCGCCCGAGCGCCGCCACGGCGGCGGCCAGCCCCTCGGCCTGGCGCCGCGGCCGCGTGATGACGACGGCCCGGCCCTCGGCAGGCGGCAAAGCGGGCAAGGCGGACGAAGCCGGCATGACAGCATCGATTCCGGCGCCGGTCGCCACCTCAGGCATCGCCGGCGGCGGCCGCGTCGCGCCGGCACTCTGCCAGGATGCCGGCGGCATCCTGCTGCTCGAGCAGGCGCGCCACCTGTTCGCCCAGCGCTTCCGGCAGCGCCGCCGGGCCGGACACCTCGGCGAAGGCGCTGCGGCGCCCGTCCGGCGTCGCCACCATGGCGCGCAGGTGCAGTTCGCCGCCGTTGACATGCGGGTCGATGGTCGCATGCGCCGCCACCGGAATCTGGCAGCTGGCGCCGAACATCTTCGAGACCTTGCGCTCGGCCATGACCGCATGCAGGGTCGCCTCGTGGTTCAGCGGCGACAGCAGCGCGGCCAGGTCGACGCCGTCGCTGCGTTCGGCGGCGACGATCTCGATCGCCATCGCGCCCTGGCCGGCGGCCGGCAGGCTGTCTTCGGGCGACAGGTAGGCACGGATGCGGCGCTCCAGGCCCAGGCGCTTGAGGCCGGCGGCGGCGAGGATGATGGCGGCGTACTCACCACGGTCGAGCTTGCCCAGGCGGGTGTCGAGGTTGCCGCGCAGCGGCTTGATCACGAGCTGCGGGTAGCGCGCCGCGATCAGGGATTGGCGGCGCAGGCTGCTGGTGCCGACGATGCTGCCGGCCGGCAGCGTGGCCAGGCTGTCGTAGTCGTTGCAAACGAAGGCGTCGCGCGGGTCTTCTCGCTCGAGCACGGTGGACAGCAGGAAGCCGTCCGGCAAGTCCATCGGCACGTCCTTGAGCGAGTGCACCGCCAGGTCGGCACGGCCTTCGGCCAGCGCGACTTCGAGTTCCTTGACGAACAAGCCCTTGCCGCCGACCTTGGACAGGGTCTTGTCCAGGATCTGGTCGCCGCGGGTGGTCATGCCGAGAATGTCGATCTGACACTGCGGATATAATGCCGCGAGGCGGTCGCGCACGTGCGTGGCCTGCCACATGGCCAGGCGGCTTTCACGCGATGCGATAATGAGTTTCGCTGGTAATTTTGCCAAAGCGCGCTGTGTCGTCGTAGAGTTCAAAACGGATTCTTTCACTGTCGTTGTGGCCGGACCGGCCAGCGCCGGCGGGCGCCTGCTTGAGATCACAAATTTTAGCATGCGACCCTTGTACTTTAAGTTGCCCATCCGCTGTTCCGAACAATCTCAAACTGTGCTCGATAATGGACAAACCTGCTGCACTTGATCTGGAAGCAACCCAACACAACGCGGCCCCGGCTGGCGCCGACAAGGACGAACCGCTGAAGGAAGACATCCGCCTGCTCGGCCGCCTGCTCGGCGACGTCGTGCGCGCCCAGGAAGGCGAGGAAGTCTTCAACGTGGTCGAGACCGTGCGCCAGACCGCCGTCCGCTTCCGCCGCTGGGACGACCCGCAGGCCGGCGCCGAACTCACCACGCTGCTGCACAAGCTGTCGCGCGAGCAGGCCAACTCGGTGGTGCGCGCGTTTTCCTATTTCTCGCACCTGGCCAACATCGCCGAAGACCAGCACCACGTGCGCCGCCGCCGCGCCCACATGCTGCGCGGCGCCCAGCCGCATGCGTCGACGGTGGCGTTCGCGCTGGAGCGCATCAAGGATGCCGGCGTCGGCCGCGAGACCGTCGAGACCTTCATGCGCGACGCGCTGATCTCGCCGGTGCTGACCGCCCACCCGACCGAGGTCCAGCGCAAGAGCATCCTCGACGCCGAGCACGACATCGCGCGCCTGCTGGCCGAGCGCGACCTGCCGCAGACGCCGAAGGAAGCCAAGCGCAACCTGCAGCTGCTGCAGGCGCGCATCGCCACGCTGTGGCAGACGCGCATGCTGCGCTACGAAAAGCTGACCGTGGCCGACGAGATCGAGAACGCCCTGTCCTACTACCGCATGACCTTCCTGCGCGAGCTGCCGGCCCTGTACGACGACATCGGCGACGAGCTGGCCGAGCATTTCGGCAGCGACCCGGCCACCCTGCACGATGCCACCTTCATGCAGATGGGCAGCTGGATCGGCGGCGACCGCGACGGCAATCCAAACGTCAACGCCGCCACCATGCAGCGCGCGCTGGTACGCCAGGCCACCACCGCCTTCGATTTCTATCTCGACGAGGTGCATGCGCTGGGCGCCGAACTGTCGCCCTCGACGCTGCTGGTCCCGGCCAGCCAGCACCTGCAGGCGCTGGCCGACGCCTCGCCCGACCATTCGCCGCACCGCAAGGACGAGCCCTACCGGCGCGCCCTGATCGGCATCTACGCGCGCCTGGCCTCGACCGCGCGCGAACTGGGCGCCTCCAACATCCTGCGCAAGGAAGTCGGCCACGCCGAGCCCTACCGCGATCCGCAGGCATTCCACGCCGAGCTGCAGGTCGTGGCCGCCTCGCTGGAAACGCACTTCGGCGCGATCCTGGTCAAGCCGCGCCTGCAGGGCCTGATGCGCGCGGCGCAGATCTTCGGTTTCCATCTGGCCTCGCTCGACATGCGCCAGAGTTCGGACGTGCACGAGCGCGTGCTGGCCGAGCTGTTCGCACGCGCGGGCGTGCAGGCCGACTATGCCGCGCTCGATGAGGCGGCCAAGGTGAAACTGCTGCTGGACGAGCTGGCCCAGCCGCGCCTGCTGTACACGCCCTACGAGACCTACTCCGACGAAGCCGAGTCCGAACTGGGCGTGCTGCGCGCCGCGCGCGAGATCCGCCAGCGCTACGGCGCGCGCGCGATCCGCAACTACATCATCTCGCACACCGAGACCGTGTCCGACCTGCTCGAAGTGCTGCTGCTGCAGAAGGAAACCGGCCTGCTGCACCCGCGCGAAGGCCGCCACGACGTGATGGTGATCCCGCTGTTCGAGACCATTCCCGACCTGCAGCGCGCCGCCGGCATCATGGCCGAGTGGATGGCGCTGCCGCTGGTGGCCACGCTGATCGACGGCCAGGGCCGCCTGCAGGAAGTCATGCTGGGGTATTCGGATTCGAACAAGGACGGCGGCATCCTGACCTCGACCTGGGAGCTGTACCAGGCCGAACTGAAACTGGTGCAGGTGTTCGCCGACGCCAAGGTCAAGCTGCGCCTGTTTCACGGCCGCGGCGGCACCGTCGGCCGCGGCGGCGGCCCGACCTACGACGCGATCCTGGCGCAGCCGCCGGGCACCGTCAACGGCCAGATCCGCCTGACCGAACAAGGCGAGATCATCTCGTCGAAGTTCTCGAACCCGGAAATCGGGCGCCGCAACCTCGAGCTGCTGGTCGCGGCCACGCTCGAAGCCAGCCTGATGCCGCATGGCGGGGATGCCGCGCAGGTCGAGCAGTTCCGGCGCTTCGAAGGGGTGATGGCCGAGCTGTCGCAGCGCGCCTACAAAGCCTACCGCAACCTGGTGTACGAGACCCCGGGCTTCACCGACTACTTCTTCGCCGCCACCCCGATCGCCGAGATCGCCGAACTGAACCTCGGTTCGCGCCCGGCCTCGCGCAAGTCGACCCGCCGCATCGAAGACCTGCGCGCGATCCCGTGGGGCTTCTCGTGGGGCCAGTGCCGCCTGCTGCTGCCGGGCTGGTTCGGCTTCGGCGCCGCGGTCTCGGGCTGGCTCGGCGACGATGGCGGCGAAGGCACGCGCGAGGAACGCCTGGCCCTGCTGCGCGCCATGGCGAAAGAGTGGCCGTTCTTCGCCGCCCTCCTCTCGAACATGGACATGGTGCTCGCCAAGACCGACCTCGCGATCGCCTCGCGCTATGCGGAACTGGTGCCGGACGTCGCACTGCGCGAACGCATCTTCGCGCGCATCTCGGACGAGTACAACCAGACCCTGCGCTGCCTGGAAGACGTCACCGGCAACGAGGAACGCCTGGTCGGCAACCCGCTGCTGGCGCGCTCGATCCAGAACCGCTTCGCCTACCTCGATCCGCTGAACCACCTGCAGGTCGAACTGATCCAGCGCCACCGCGCGGCGGCCGGCGATCCGGACAAGATCGACGAGCGGGTCCATCGCGGCATCCACCTGTCGATCAACGGCGTGGCGGCGGGCCTGCGCAATACGGGTTGACGGTGACAACAGGCGGGGCGTGCGAGGCGCCCCGCTTGGCCGTCAGGCTTACATGCGCAGCGACAGGCCGAAGGCGAGGCCGAGGTCCGGCGTGCGGTGGTTCAGGCCATGGGTGACGGCAAAGTCGACCTGGCAATTCCGGTTCACGACATAACTCACGCCGGTATCGAACAGCATCTGGGTGCCGCCGTGCGCCGCGTGGGCGATCTGCGGCGCCGCCAGTTCGACGAAGCCGTGCGCATGGTCGCCGAAATCCTTGCCCAGGTTGAGGGCGAACACGCCGTAGCCGTAGCGGCTGCCGTTGTCGTCCGCATCGCTGCCGACACCCGGCATCACGCCCAGCGCATAATCGCCCGGCAATTCCCATTCGGCCGACAGGCGCAGCGTCGGCCGCACCCCATGCCCCTTGAAGTCGTGGCTGCCGCTCGGCAGCGCGGCATGCAGCAGCCAGCCCAGCGAGGGATGGCTGCCCTGCTGGTCGGCCACATGCCACTTGAGGCCGAGTTCGGTGTCGGCCCAGCCGGCCGCAATCGCATGTGCGCCGCTCGCCGGATCGGCGTCGTGTTCGATCGTGCGGCCATCGGTCTCGATGCGCAGCTCGAGCGTGTCGCCGAGGCCGACGCGCAGCAGGCTCGGCGTGGTCAAGGTACGGCTGTGCAGCGCGTCGTCGCGCTGGCGCTCCCAGGCCACGCTGGTTTCGAGCTGGACGCGGCCCTTGCCGACCACCTTGCTGGATTCGGCGACGCCGGGGCGGTCGGTGACGATCGTGTCGTCGTCGGCGGCATGGGCGGCACCCGACAGGCTCAGGCTGGACAGCACAGCCAGGGAAAACAGGGAAAGGCGCGAAACTGGCATCT
>JAKOOD010000134.1 GCA_022701635.1 Burkholderiaceae bacterium
CGGCGTTCAATGTATTCTTCGACGAAGTCAACGACTGGGGCATCTCCACGCTGGAACGGGCCATCGAGGGCCTCAAGTGCGAAACCGCTGTCCACATCTGCTATGGCTACGGTATCAAGGCCAATACTGACTGGAAAAAATCGCTGGGCGGCGAATGGCGGCAGTACGAACGGATCTTCCCGCAGATCCAGCAGTCGAATATCGACATCGTGTCGCTGGAATGCCATAACTCCCACGTTCCCATGGAGTTGATGGAACTTATTCGCGGCAAGAAAGTAATGGTCGGCGCCATCGATGTGGCGAGCGATATCATCGAGACACCCGAACAGGTCGCCGACACCTTGCGCAAGGCGCTCAAGTATGTCGACGCGGACAAGCTTTGCCCTTGCACCAACTGCGGCATGGCGCCCCTCCCGCGCCGCGTGGCGCGGGCCAAGCTCCACGCCCTGAATGCCGGTGCGGAAATCATCCGCAAGGAACTCTCGGCCTGAAAGCAATCGCCGGAAAGGTCGGCCTGACGGCCGCCTTTCCCTTCATTCCTGCTCGAACCCGAAACACATCATGCCGCGGATGCCGCGCTCCACTATCGCCTCAGTTACCGGTCTGGCGGGCCAGCGCGACAAAGGCATGCAGATAGTCGGTGTCCCACTCGGCTTCGCGTGCCCCGAGGTGGATGTGTTTCTGGATTCCCTTGGCGCCTAGGCGCAGGGTGTGCAGGCCAAGCTGCGGCGCATAATCGGTGACCAGCCACTTCGGCAGTGCGGTCACGCCGCGGCCGCTGGCGACCATCTGCAACATGATGTCGGTGGTTTCGATGGTCTTGTGGCTGCGTGGCGCGCAGTTGGCCGGGGCCAGGAACAGATTATAGACATCGAGGCGATCGAGGGGAACCGGATAGGTGATCAGCACTTCCCCGGCCAGCTGTTCCGGCTTCACCTCGGTCTGGCCCACCCATGGGTGGCCCGCGTGTACCACCAGCACCTGTTCATAGCCGAATACCGGCTCGAAGCGCAGGCCGGGGCGCAACACCGGGTCCGGCGTGACCACCAGATCGATTTCATAGCCCAGCAGCGCGTCGATGCCGCCGAATTGGAATTTTTGCTTGACATCGACGTCGACCAGCGGCCAGGCCGCAAGGTAGGGAGCAACCACGCGCAGCAGCCACTGGTAGCACGGATGGCATTCCATGCCAATGCGCAGCGTCCCGCGCTCGCCCTTGGCGAACTGGGCCAGTTGCTCTTCGGCCAGCGCTAGCTGAGGCAGCAGACGCTGAGCCACGGTATGCAGGTATTCGCCAGCCTGGGTCAGCCGCAGCGAACGGCCTTCCCTCACCCATACCTCGGTGCCGACCTGCTGTTCCAGCTTGCGCATGCTATGGCTGAGTGCCGATTGGCTCAGGTGCAGTGCTTCGGCGGCGGCGGTGACGGAACCACGGCGCCGCACTTCCAGCAGGATTTCCAGATGCGATCGCTCGATCGTGGCCATGAACTGAATCTATGTAACTTGGAGAACCGATTATTCTACCTCATCCCGAGTGTTCGACATGACGTGCTGCATGGCAACACCATCTTATCAAGGTGACCTCGCTCACGATGATGGGCCTGCTGTTAGACGATTTGCATCACGCAATCATGTGCCCTCCAAGAACAAAAAAGCCGTTGATCATTCGAATTGAAGAATCAACGGCTTACCATAATTTCCTTAATAATCAGGATTTTATGCCAATATTGCTACTCCCACTCGAATATCAACAAGCGCTGCAGGCTCTTGATTTTTCGTCCTTTTCGTCGCTCTCAAAAAATCGATACCACCCTCGACACCATGAGCGAAAACCGTTGCTGCCGAACCTACGGCAAGCACCGCAGTTCAATCGATATTCTCGACGACATGCTGTACTTGGCTGTACAAGGCCGGTAGGTCTGCGTGGATCGTCTTCCAGACGATCTCGTCGTCGATCTTCAAGTAGCCATGCGCAACAGCGTTGCGCATCTGGTCCTTGCTCATACCGGCACGGCTTGTGCAAGTATCGTCGCCCGGAAGCTTTCGGGCAGCGCCTTTGGTGTCAGCACGTCAACCGGTATGCCAAGCAGTTCCAGGAGCTCGTGCCGAATCGCACCGATGTCGAGCAGCGTGATTCCGGCATCGGGTCGACGAGCAGGTCCAGGTCGCTTTCCTCGATATCGCAGCCTTGAAGCACGGACCCGAATATCCGGGGATTGGAAGCGCGGTGAGAGGCCACGATCTTGCGAATCGATTCCCTGTGTTCCTGCAAGGCGATGGATGGTTTCATGTCGACGGAGCGCGTAGCTTCGATTGGAAGGATTATACTGCCTTATTTACAGCGTTCGAGTGGCGCCATCGGCCGCTGCAACATTGTCGGCGTAGATGGATTTCACTGTGCATATCAGATCAACCATTAGCAGCCGTACATGACGACTTCGCCCGGCATCACTGGCATGAACAGGCCGCGTCGATCACGGCTGAACGACATCGGCTACAGTTCGGCGGCCAGTTCCCAAAAGACTGCGTCACGGCTGAGAAGTTCACCGTGCGGTCCAAGGCTGAGCCAGTACGGTGCTACGTCGCCTGCCATCAATACGATTTGGGGCTTTTCCGCATCCAGGCGGCGATACCGTCCATATATCGGGCTCGTGTCGCCCGTCTTGAGCCGGATCTTCCTGGACGGCGGCCGTCCAAGCGGCTCTTTACCCAATCCGACAAACGTCGCAGGCGGCCAGATGCCTTCGGCATCGAACCGGCGGATCCACAGGTCCGACGTGCAACGTGTGAACCGCGGTTCACCGCTGGCCGAGCCGAACGCCATCGATCCGAATGCGCCATTGCGCAGCGGACGCACGGCCCGATTGATATCGACGAGAGCCGGCGGAAGTCCGTTCTCCACCTGGCCAATATCCGGACATTTACCTGACGCGATCAGCAGACCGGCGCGTAGTTGCTTGATCGCGATTGCTCGTGCCTGTAGCGAGCTCGAGAGCCGGTCGATGCCCCCGACCCGTTCGGCAAGGGTATTTCCGATATATGTCAGCCAGTCGACACTTTTAAGGCCGTCGGGCGCGTAGTTGGCGTCGATGAAATTCGCTTCAATATATAGCCCCTGGTAGCGCGTCGCAACATCCAGTTCCTCGCTCTGCCAGTCCTCCTGCTCGAACGAAGTGACTGCGGCCAGACCAGCATGCGCGTGGTACGGAGCCAGTCGATCCGCGATGAATTCGAACAGCCGGACGAATCGCGATTTGTTGTCGGCGTCGAAAACATGCTCGCGCGGAACCGTGAAGATGAAGGT
>JAKOOD010000150.1 GCA_022701635.1 Burkholderiaceae bacterium
AAACGCTCCTGGCCGTGGACGAAACCGGTGGCATACGCCAGGTCGAGGCGATTGGCGCCGCTGATCAGGGGCACGCCATCGGCATCGCGCGCCACTGTGACCGGCGCCGACAGCAGCGGCGCATGGCGCGTGCCCTCGAGCTGGGGCAGGCTGGCGCGCAGGGTCAGCCAGGCGCCGAGCAGGGCCAGCACCAGCAGTGCCAGCAACAGTAGCAAGAGGCGCCGGCTCCAGCGCACCCATCCGCGTCCGCGTCTCAAGTGTGGCATCGATCCTTCCCTGTAATGGGCAAAACCGGCATTTTCCCAGAAAATTGCCAGAAGAACCAAATTAGCCCAACCGATATGCCGTGTCGGTAAATTCCCGCGCAACGCCGAGGCCGGCGCCGACTTGCGCACCCGCCTCCACTGGCATACGCTGGACACATGACAACACACCAGCATATGTGTTCCGATTCCTGCCCAGGGAGGTTTTTATGCGTCCATTGATACGATACTTGAGTCCGTTACTGGTAGCGCTGCCCGCCCTGGTACTGACCGGCTGCGCTACGCCGCAGGAACGCGCCGCACAAAAGCAGGCCGAGGCCGAACAGATGATGGCCGTCTACGGACCGGCTTGTTCACGGCTCGGTTATGCCACTGGGTCCGATCCCTGGCGCAACTGCATCGTCAACCTCAGCACGAAGGACGAAGTGCAGCGTTACGGACCGTATGGCCCTGGCGGCTACTATCCGGGCCGCTGGCGGGGTGGTTTCTGGGGTGGCTGGTAAGGCTCTCATCCGACACCTCCACTGCGCGCGATCCACCTTCGAGGCGGTGTGCGCAGTCCAGTTTGGTCACCGCCTCGCGTGACGCCAGCAGGCGCTCCAGCACCTGCTGGATATGCCGCACCAGTTCCGGGTAACGTGCATCCGGCGGATGCAGGCTGAAGCGCACCAGGGGTTTGTGCGCCAGCATGGCCGCAGTGGCATCGGCCACGCGCGGCGACAGGACGCGGCCGCCGCGGTTGCGCGCCGCATACACCATCGACGGCGACAATACGGCCTTGCCGCTTTCCAGACAATGGAAATGGCTGAAGGTGGTCGTATAGACCAGGCCGGAGACGCGCAGTGCGCGCCATGATCCCTCCCCCAGCAGCCAGGCTGGCGGCACGAAACCCTGTGGGGTCCAGCCGCGCTCGGCGAACCAGGCCATGCCGAGGTCGAGACGGCGCCGCGCCTCGGCTTCGTCGAGCGCCGCGAATTCTCCTTCGCGCTGCGTGTACACATTGCGCAGGAAACGCGCGCGCAGGCCGCCGCCATTCGCTTCGGTGTCGAGATGGCTGTAGCCGTGCAGGCACAGCTCGTCGCCGCGCGCCACGCTGGCATCGAGGCAGGCTTCCATCTGCGCCGACCGTTCGGGCCGGAAGTGGTAGTGCGGTACCACCAGCCAGGTCAGTGGAATGTCGGCGACCGCGCGGATCGCTTCCACCAGGCGCAGGCAGTCGGGCCAGGTGGCCGGCGCGACGTCGTGAATCGATACGCACAGCAGGGATGGCTGCTGCGCCGGCACTGACGTCGGCAAGGGTTCAATCCGTGACACAGACGCTCCCTCCGGAAAATGCCGCCAAACGGTGACCGGCCAGCAACAGGTCATAGCGTCCCAGCACCTGTGGCAGGATCGCATTCCAGTCGTAATGCCCGGCCGCCTTGCGCCGCGCCGCCTGGCCCATGGCGGCCATGTCGCCTTCATAGATCGCTTCGATGGCACTGGCCAGGCTGTCCGCGCTGTTGGGCTGCGCCAGGATGCCGGTCTCGGCGTCGACCAGCTCGGCCACGCCGCCGCCGTTGACGGCCACCACCGGCAGTCCGCAGGCCATCGCTTCGAGGATGATCAGGCCGAAGGTCTCGGCGTCGCCCGGATGCACCAGCAGGTCGGCACTGGCCAGCAGGCGCGCCAGTTCGCGCTGATCGCGCTTGAACGGGATGTGGGTGATCCATGACGCGGGCGCGACCGCTTCGGGCAGCGCGTCGCCGCCACCGACCAGCAGCAGGTGGTAGGGAGCGCCCAGCTTGCCGACCGCCTCGACCAACACATCGAGCTTTTTTTCCGGCGTGAAGCGGCCGGCATAGACCAGCAGGCGGCAGTCCGGATCGAGGCCCAGTTGCGCGCGCAGCGTGGTGTCGCGCCGCTGGGGGTGAAAGATGGCGCTGTCGATGCCGAGCGGCTGCTGCACCGCGCCATGCACACCGATCGATTCCAGCTGCTGCACCATCACGCGGCTGGGCGCCAGCACCAGGTCGAACTGGCGGTACAGGTTGGCGAGATAGCGGCAGGTGCCGCGCGCGATCCAGCGCCCCAGGCGCGGCTCTACCAGGCTGGGCAGGTCGGAGTGATAAAAGGCCACGGCCGGGATGTCGTACTCCTTGCGCATGCGTAATGCGGCCCAGGCGCAATGGCCGGCATCGCCGGCTTCGATCAGGTCCGGCCGCGCCGAAGCCAGCAGGCGCGCCGGTGCCGACACCGACAGCGGCATGCGGTAGCCATGGAAGCCGGGCAAGCCGGCCGCGGGGATGCGAATCAGGGCGGCGTCGCCATCGTCACAGGTGTCGACGTTGGGACTCATGATGGTGTGCCGCAGGACGGCGCTCTCGGTACGGCTGCGACGCGCCAGCCAGTGTGCCTTGGCGTTCAGATAGGTGCTGACGCCCCCGCCTTCCGCCGCGTAGAACATGGTGATGTCGACAAGATGCATGCTGGGTTCCGGTCACGATAAAACCCACCATAGCAGTGGAACTGGTCCACAGTTTGCGCACTATCAACCGGAACAGCCACTTCAGCAGGACCGCATCAACATGCTCGAAGCGGTCTCATGTGGGTGACCCATTATGCACTGCGCCTATCGAGCATGGCGCGCGCGATGGTGCCGGCGTCCACGTACTCGAGTTCGCCGCCAACCGGCACGCCGCGCGCCAGGCGGCTGACCTTCAGCCCGCGCGCCTTCAGCATCTCGCTGATGTAGTGGGCGGTCGCTTCGCCCTCGTTGGTGAAATTGGTGGCGAGCACCACCTCCTTGACCTCGCCGTCGGTGGCGCGGCCCACCAGTTTTTCGAGGTGCAAGTCCTTGGGGCCGATACCGTCCAGCGGCGACAGCCGGCCCATCAGGATGAAGTACAAGCCCTTGAAGGTCAGGGTCTGCTCGATCATGATCTGGTCGGCCGGCGTCTCGACCACGCACAGCAGCGCGCGGTCGCGGTTCTCGTCCGCGCACAGTTCGCATACCTCGGTTTCCGAGAAGGTATTGCACATCGCGCAGTGGTGGACCGCCTCCACCGCCTGGTACAGCGCGCGCGACAGCATGGCCGCGCCTTCGCGGTCATGCTGCAGCAGGTGGAAGGCCATGCGCTGCGCCGACTTCGGTCCGACGCCCGGCAGGCGGCGCAGGGCCTCGGTCAGGAAGTCGAGCGATTTGGACACGGGCGCTCCGGACTCAGAACGGCATCTTGAAGCCGGGCGGGATCGGCAGGCCGGCGGTGAGGCCGCCCATCTTTTCCTGGGTGGTCGCCTCGGCCTTGCGGATGGCGTCGTTGAACGCGGCCGCGACCAGGTCTTCCAGCATGTCGCGGTCGTCGCCCAGCAGCGACGGATCGATGGTGACGCGCTTGACGTCGTTCTTGCAGGTCATGACGACCTTGACCAGGCCGGCGCCCGACTGGCCCTCGACTTCGATGAGGGCCAGCTCCTCTTGCGCCTTCTTCATGTTGTCCTGCATGGACTGGACCTGCTTCATCATGCCTGCAAGCTGGTTCTTCATCATGGTGTGTTCTCCAAAAACGGATGGTTGAAAAAGTTATGCGGCGAGGCCGCTCAGGTCGCGACCGGTCGCACCGAGCCCGGCACCACGAAGGCGTCGAAGGTGCGTGCCATGTCCTGCACGAACGGGTCGGCTTCGACCGCGGCTTCGGCTTCCTGCTGCAGCCGTTCGCGCCTTGCCTTGGCTTCGGCGCCGGCGGTGTACCAGACCGGGCCGATTTCGGTATCGAGGTTCACGCGCACCGCCGGAAAACATTCCTGCAGGGCCGCGCACAGTTTCTCGCTGTTGCCGCTGGCGCGCAGGGTATCAACCGGCACGCGCAGGCGGAAGGTCGCGGACCCGGCTTCCGCCACGCATTCGATCAGTTCGGTCTGCAGCGCCAGCTGCTGCGACACGCCGCGCAGCTGCAGGCCGGCGGCCAGCGCCGGCCAGTTGCCGTCCCAGCCGATCGCCGGCACCGGCGTGACCACGTAGGCGTGCGGTGCCCTGGCCGGGGCCGCGTTGCGCACCGGCAGGCTGACGGCGGCGGGCGCCTCGGCCGGCGCGGCAGAGGCCACGGCGCTGTCGTCGGAAAATTCGGTGACCCAGGACGGCACGTCGTCGTCGGCCACGGCCTGTTCGCCGGCGCGCGCATAAGCCTGGGCACTGCCCGTGGCCTGTGCCTGCGGCTGGCCCTGGTAGTGGCCCTGAGGCTGGGCCTGTTGCTGGCCTTGCGGCTGCGACGTCCGGCCCATGGCCTGCGGCTGCATCGGGCGGTTTTCGGCGGAGCGGCTGTCAGGCTGCGGACGGGCGCCGGCGCCCGGGGTGCTGTCCCAGGGCGCCGAAGCGGCCGGCGCGGATGGACGGACCGGTGCCGCGGGGGCCGGCGGCGCTGCGGGCGGCGCGGACGGCTGCGCTGCGGCGGCCGCATCCGGCGGACCCGCCGGCGTACGCTTGGGCTGCCCCGGCGACCGCGCGGCGGCGCGCGCCGCTTCCAGCGCGGCATTGATGGCGGCGCGGGCCGAGGTCATGGCCGGGGCCGCGCTTGCCGGGGCCGGCGTCGGCACCGGCTGGGCTACCGGCGCATGCGCGGCGGCGGCCGGCGGCGCGGCCGGACGGCCAGGCGCCGGCTGGGCCGCGGCAGCGGCCGCCGCGGCACGGCCAGCGCCGCCGTTGGCGGCACCGCCGGCCGGCATGGCGCGCGCCAGTGCCGCCGGCGCCGGCGCGGCCACCTGCTCGGCCCCGCCCTGTCCCGGGCGGAAGGCCAGCATGCGCAGCAGCGTCATCGTGAAGCCCGCGTACTCGTCCGGCGCCAGGCCGATCTCGTTACGGCCGACCACCGCGATCTGGTAGAACAATTGCACTTCCTGCGGATCGAACAGCGTTGCCAGGCGCTGGATATCGGCAAGTTCCGGCAGATCGTCCGGCAACGCGGTCGGCACCGTCTGCGCCAGCGCGACCCGGTGCAGCAGCGTGCCGAGGTCCTGCAGTGCGCCGTTGTACGACAGGCTGCGGCTGGCCATCTCGTCGGCCACCGCCATCAGGTCGGCGCCGTCCTGGTTGGCCAGCGCATCGAGCAGGCGGATCAGGTAGGACTGGTCGAGCGCACCCAGCATGCCCTGCACCGCGTCCAGCGTGACGGCACCGGCGGCATAGGCGATCGCCTGGTCGGTCAGCGACAGCGCATCGCGCATCGAACCGTGGGCGCCCTGGGCCAGCAGGCGCAGGGCAGGCTGTTCGAAGCTGACACCTTCCTGACCGAGGATGTTTTCCAGGTGGCCGACGATGTGGCCCGGCGGCATCTGCTTGAGGTTGAACTGCAGGCAGCGCGACAGCACGGTGACCGGGATCTTTTGCGGATCGGTGGTTGCCAGGATAAATTTGACGTGCTCGGGCGGCTCTTCCAGCGTCTTCAGCATGGCGTTGAAGGCGTGGTTGGTCAGCATGTGCACCTCGTCGATCATGTAGACCTTGAAGCGTGCATTGCTCGGCGCATACACCGCCTGTTCCAGCAACTGGGCCATCTCGTCGACGCCGCGGTTCGAGGCCGCGTCCATCTCGACGTAGTCGACGAAGCGGCCGGCATCGATCGCGCGGCAGGGTTCGCATTGGCCGCACGGCTCGGCCGTGATACCGCCCTGCCCGTCCGGGGCGACGCAGTTGAGCGACTTGGCCAGGATACGCGACAGGGTGGTCTTGCCCACCCCGCGTGTGCCGGTGAACAGATAGGCGTGGTGCAGCCGTCCGGTGCGCAGCGCATGGGTCAGGGCACGGACGACGTGCTCCTGGCCAACCAGCGTGTCGAAGTTCCGGGGACGGTATTTGCGGGCGAGGACTTGATAGGACATGGCCGGGATTTTACCGCAGTTGGCCGTTGCCGCGAACAATCGGACAAGGATTGCTGAGCAGGTCCACAACGCGCGCCGGGCACGGACGTGACTGTACCGCCGAGCAATTCAGGAATGCAAAATAAGGGGGAAACAAAGAAGGGAAAGTAGGCGAGCCTGATCTGCGGCACTTGCGGTGAACGGCTTTGGCTGCTTCGTTCCCGACCTGACCAGGTAAACCATGCCGCAATGCGCAGGGGCCCGCCAGCGCTCATTATAACCGACCGTGGCCATCCCGGCAAACGCATCGATTGCCAATGCATCACGCCCTGCCATCGGGTCGGAATACAGGTGCCGCTGGTAGTCCCTGCCGCAGATGTATTCCGCTAAATTTCCTAATCTACATATATATAGTAGATACCCGACACGGATCGACCGTCAGATACCCAGCTGTTGCCAGATGTCGTCCACGCGCGCCTTGACCTGCGGCGTCATCACGATCGGCGTGCCCCACTC
>JAKOOD010000190.1 GCA_022701635.1 Burkholderiaceae bacterium
TGGGCGGGGATCACAGCGGCCTAAGCAAGATCAAAATGCATGCATGAGGCGTACAGGCAATTTTGCAGTGGAAAGCTATTGCATGCAGCAAAGGGAATACGCTGACCAGGCGATGGGCCTAAAAAAAACGGCACCCCGCGGTGCCGTTTTCCAGCGCTGGCCGAACGGCCAGCGATCAGGGTTTGTAGTACAAGACAGAGGTTCACAAGTTGCCCGGACAGCGTCAGGTTGGCCGCGTTACTGAACTTGACGACTGTCGTTTGCGCGCTGCAAACCCGGTCTTACTTATCCCATCTCGTCATGCAGCCGTCGTTTCCAGCCACGCAAAAATCGCCGGCCAGATCCGCGCATGCGCGTTGCGTCCCACCAGTACCCCGACATGCTGCAGGTTGACGCCGATGTCGCCCTCGTACTCCAGTACCAGCTTATCGGTGCTGGCAGCCGCCTGGTTGAACGGCACAACGGCCTGCAGCGGGATCACCTTGCTGCGCGGGTCGACCACGCTTGCCAGCGGCGCGCGCAGGTCCTGCGGGCCGATGCTGCGGCCGTTGATGACGAGCCGGCCCTGCATGAAGTCGTCGTTGCGGTACAGCGACTCGACGATGTCGGTGAACAGCCGGCCGGGCATCGGGAACTCGTCGTGGGTCCAGCGCTCGACGCGCATGTGGGTCGCCAGCGCCACCGGGTCGAACATCGACAGCGTGCGGTCCATGATGCGCTCCCACTGGAAGGCGTGGGGTTCGGCGATGGCGCTCATCATGTTGAGGAAGGCGCCCGGCACGTGGTCGAAGCTGTCGGCGATGTCGCGCGCGTGCGGCGTGGCTTGCACCAGGCGGTTGAAACAGCAGGTGGCGGGTTCGAAATGCAGCGGCGATTCCAGCAGGATGGTGGCGGCCACCCGCTCCGGGTGCATGCAGCTGTAGATCGCGGCCAGCACGCCGCCGAGCGAATGGCCGGCGATGACCAGGCGCGATTCGCCGCTGTCGGTTTCGATCGCCTTCTGGCAGGCGGACAGCAGCCGGTCGCCGTAGTCGGCCAGGCCAAACTGGGCACGCCGGGCGGCACCCTCAGCAGCAAGCTGTGCAGCGCCCTCGTCGGCGCCATCGGCGGTGTCGTGCACAGGCACCCATTCGGCCTGGTAGACCCGGTAGCCGCGCTCGAGCCAGCGCCGCACGACGCTGACCTCGGGCGTCAGGTCCCAGATGTAGGCGCGCTTGATGGGGGCGGGGACCAGCAGCACGGCCGGGCCGTCGCTGTCGTCGGGGCCGAAGCGGCGCAGCCTGAGTCCGGGTTCGGTGTGGAGGACAGCGGACGGGGTCTGCTGCGGACCGTAGCCGGCGCGGTCCAGCATCTTGCCGCGCTCGAGGCGGCTGCGGTCCATCTCCTTGAGTGCCTGCACCCCGAGCGTGCCCAGGGTGTTCACGTTCATCGACGTCGTTGTGGTAGTCATGTTGTGTCTCCTTCAGGACCACGGCACTGTACGCCAACTTGCGGCCGATTCCAACGACGTTCCAATCGAATTTGCGAAGCGTTAAATGGAAACGGTTCGAAATTTCTGGCAGTCTATAAATAACCCCCGCGCTGGCGTCCGCCACCCATCCATTGCGTGATTTACACTATCCCGGCTCGATCATCTCAACCTGAAAGGACCCACCATGAACATTCGATCCGCTAGCATCCTGCTGGCATCTGCACTCGTCGCAGCCGCCTCCGGCGCCCACGCCCAGTCCACCGACAAGCTGCAGGCCCCGATGAGCCTGGCGACGCCCAGCGGTCCCGGCAAGATGATCGGCACGGTGACGGTCACGGAATCCAAGGATGGCCTGGTCTTCACGCCGGCGCTGACCGATCTGCCGGCCGGACCGCACGGCTTCCATGTGCACGAGACCGGCAGCTGCGACGCCAACCAGAAGGATGGCAAGCCGGTGCCGGCCGGCGCGGCAGGCGGCCACTACGATCCGACCACGAGCAAGCACCACGCCGGACCCACCGGCGACGGCCACATGGGCGACCTGCCGCCGCTGGTGGTGGGCGGCAACGGCGGCGCCAGCGTCGCGGTGACGGCCCCGCGCCTGACCAAGTTGGCCGACGTCAAGGGCAAGGCGCTCATGATCCACGCCGGCGGCGACAACTATGCCGACAAGCCGGCGCCGCTGGGCGGCGGGGGCGCGCGGATTGCCTGCGGCGTGATCCAGTAAACCGGTCGCACACCGGGCCGGGCAGGGGACTGTGGCCAAATTTGCCACAGTCTCACTTGCCATTTAACATATGCATGTTTTCTATTGATGATGCCTGATATCATTAATAGTTGAGCTTCAGCCCCGCTCAAACCCTGAATGGAACGACATGCCCTGGCCCTTTGATCCCGCTGCGCCCGCGCCCGCCTTGGCGCGGTCCGTGAGCCACATGGAACTGCAGATGCGGTCCCATCCGTGGGAGTCGACCGGGGCCGGACCCGTGGCACAGTGGCCGCTCGCCCTGAAACTGGCGGTGCGCGCGCTGCTCGATTCTTCGCTGCCGATGGCGCTGGCCTGGGGCGCCGGCTGCACCCAATTCTTCAACGACGCCTGCCTGCCGCTGATGGCGGACCGCCATCCGTGTCCGCTTGGCAGCGACGCGCGCGACAGCTGGCGCGCGCTGGTGCCGGACATCGACCGGATCGTCACGCACGTGACGCGCGGCGCGCCGGCCGAAGGCGAAGGCCTGGTGCTCGACATCGACCGCGCCGGCTACATCGAAACCTGCCGCTTCGACGACATCTACAGCCCGGTCTACAACGACGCCGGCATGCCGCAGGGCGTATTGGTGACCTTCGTCGATACCGCCCAGGAACGCGAACGCATCCTGAGCAGCGAGCGTGCCGCGCGCGCCGAGGCCGAGCGCCACAACAAGATGAAGGACGAGTTCCTGGCGATGCTGGCGCACGAGCTGCGCAATCCGCTGGCGCCGATCACCAGCGCGGCCCAGCTGCTGCGGCTGCCGGAAGTCAGCGAAGGCTTGCGCCTGAAGGCCAGCAACATCATCTCGCGCCAGGTTCGCCACATGACGGAACTGGTGGACGACCTGCTCGACGTCTCGCGCGTCACGCGTGGGCTGGTCAAATTGGAAAACGAGGTGCTCGACCTGAACAAGGTCGCGATTGCCGCGGTGGAGCAGGCGCGGCCCCACATCGAGGAGCGCGGCCATACCCTGAGCGTGGACCTGCCGCCGCAGGCGGTACCGGTCGAGGGCGACCGCACGCGCCTGATCCAGGTGCTGGTCAACCTGCTCAACAATTCGGCCAAGTACACGCCGCCGGGCGGCCGCATCGGGCTGACCGTGAGCGTGGCGGCCGATGCCACGGGCGCGGCGACCACGGCGGCGGTGCGCGACAACGGCAGTGGTATCGATGCCGGCCTGCTGCCGCACGTGTTCGACCTGTTCACCCAGGCCGACCGCACGCCGGACCGCTCGCAGGGCGGCCTCGGGATCGGGCTGGCGCTGGTGAAAAGCATCGTGCGCATGCACAACGGCCAGGTCGCGGCCTACAGCGACGGTCCGCAGCGGGGCACCACCATGACGGTGACGCTGCCGCTGGCGGACGCCGAAGTCGGCCAGGTGATCCGCTCGGGCGAGGGCAGCAGCGAGACGCGTCCGCTGAACGTCACCATCGTCGACGACAACCTGGATGCCGGCCAGTCGCTTGCCGTGCTGCTGCGCGCGCATGGGCACGTGGTGCAGGTGCACGAGGATGCCGGGTCGACGCTGGACGGGGCCGACGCCGCCACCCAGGTCTTCATCCTCGACATCGGCCTGCCGGACATGACCGGCTACGAACTGGCGCGCCGCTTGCGCCGCAAGCCCGCGCACGACAAGGCGGTGTTCGTGGCGCTGACCGGCTACGGCCAGCAACGCGATCGCGAGCTGTCGCAGCAGGCGGGCTTCGATTACCACCTGGTGAAGCCGGTGGAGATCGGGAAGTTGACGCAGATACTGGGGAGTGTTCTCTAGCCGTCATTCCCGCGAAAGCGGGAATCCATACTGAGTATCCCGAGTCGGTACTCCTGAAACGCCGTAGTGCTTCCGACGTACCGAATTCTGTTATTCAGCATGGATTCCCGCGTTCGCGGGAATGACGGTGTATCGCTTACCGCTTCACCTTCCCAAACTGGTCCCCCGCCTTCCACCCCGGCATCTTGGGCGCATCCGCGATCATCCGCCCCAGGTTCAGCGCGAACTGCGCCTGCTGCACCATCCCCGACAAATCCCAGTGCGGATCGTATTCGTCGCCGACCTGGTGGTAGCGCGGGCCGTAGGCCTTGCGCTTGGCATCGTTCGCTTCCTTGTCCTTGACCCAGGTATGGCCGCCCTCGATCGAGAACGCCGGCACGCCGGCCTTGGCGAAGCTGAAGTGGTCGCTGCGGAAGTAGCCGCCGCCGAGGTCGGGGCGCGCCGGCGCCACGCTCAGGCGCATCGCCTTGGCGGTAGTGGCGGCCAGCGCCTCCAGGTCGCTGCGCTCGCTGCCCTGGACGCCGATGTCGGTGGCGGCGGCGACGAAGTTCAGGCTGTCCAGGTTGAGCGCGGCCGCGGTCTTGTTGAGCGGCCACAGCGGGCGGGCGGCATAGGCGGCGCTGCCCAGCAGGCCTTGCTCTTCGGCCGCGACCCACAGGAACATCTGGCTGCGTTTGGCCGGATGCAGCACCGCCTGCTGGGCCATCGCCAGCAGGCCGGCGCTGCCGGAGGCGTTGTCGACCGCGCCGTTGAAGATGGTGTCGCCGCTGTCGCCTTGCTTGCCCAGGTGGTCCCAGTGCGCGCTGTAGATGACGACTTCGTCCTTCAGCTTGGGGTCGGTGCCGGGCACGATGCCGGCCACGTTGAATTGTTCGAGCGTGCGCACGGCCGCTTTGGTTTCGCCCTGTACGCGCGCGTTCAGCACGACCGGCTTGAACGACTTGTCCTCGGCCGCGGCGCGCAGCTTGTCGAGGTCCTGGCCGGCGGCGGCGAACAGGCTGCGCGCGGCCGCTTCCGTCATCCAGCCCTGCATGCCGGTGCCGAGGTCGGCGTCGGCCAGCTGGAAGCGCTCGGCGGTCCAGCTGTTCTGCACCACGCTCCAGCCGTAGGAGGCGGAGGCATCGGTGTGGATGAGGAGCACGCCGGCGGCGCCGCGGCGCGCGGCTTCCTCGAATTTGTAGGTCCAGCGGCCATAATAGGTGAGGCCGCGGCCGTTGAAGCGGTTCGGCTCCGCCGCGGTCGGGGCCGGGTCGTTGACCAGCATGACCAGCAGCTTGCCCTTCACGTCGACGCCCTTGTAGTCGTCCCAGCCGCCTTCTTCCGGCGCCTGGATACCGTAGCCGACGAACACCAGTTCCGCATCCATCGCGTGCACCGGTTTGGCGTCGCCGGGCGCCCACACCCAGTCCCTGGCGAAGGCGAGCGGCAGCGGCTTGCCGCCGGCGGCCAGGGCCACCGAGCTGTCCTGCGGCTGCGCCTTGACGCCGGCGATCTTGACGCTCTGGCGGTAGCTGCTGCCGTTGGCCGGCCGCAGGCCGGCGGCCAGCGCCTGGTTCTCGAGATAGACGACGGTCAGCTCGCCGCCGCGCTGGCCGGTGCCGCGGCCTTCGAAGGCATCGGACGACAGGGTGGCCAGGTGGGCGCGCAGCGGCGCTTCCTGGACGATGCCGGCGCCATTGGCGGGGGCGCCGACTGCGTGGGCGGCAAACGCCAGCGCAAGGCTGGCGGCGACGGCGGTGCGAACGATCTTGTGCATGGAATCCTGACGCGTGAATGAGTGAAAGGCGCATGCATTGTATTGCATACGCCCTCATTCAAAATCGCCTAAGAGCGTCTAACAACACCTTCAGGGCAAGGCGCAGCGTCGAAGACAGTACGCTAGTACGGCGAGACGATGCAACGCAGCCATGGAGGTGTTGTTGGACGCTCTCACTCGATGCGCAGGATGTCGGCGGAGATCGTGGTGCCGGTGAGCGGCAGCAGCGCCGGACGCATGGCGACGGGACGCGGCGGCAGGTCGCGCTCCGGTACCCCCGGCAGATATTCCTGCACGAAGACCGTGAACGCGGGGTCGCCGTAGAAATCGAAGGCGAAGCGCAGCTCCTGGTCTTCCATGCCGTACAGGTCGATGCGCCAGCCGCGGTAAGGGGTGCCGGTCAGTACGCGCCCATTCAGGCTGGCCTGCTTCGGCCCGGCGCCATCGATGCGCAGCGCCATATGCGGCGCGCGGTTCTTCGAGCGCAGCAAGAATTCCACGTGCTTGGTGTCGCCGCGCCATGCGAGCTTTTCGATGAGCAGGTAGGGATAGGCGATGGCGTCGTTGCGTGGCGCCGCCGCATACCAGACCGGCTTGCCACTGGGGCCGAACAGGTAGGGCAGCTGGTAGGGATGGAGGGTGTTCGGGAACACGCTGCGGGTCCAGGGATCGAGCGGCACCGGCGGATACAGCCAGAACGCGCGCCAGCTCGGGGTGTCCTTGAAATACACCAGCTGGTTCGGCGCCGGCAGCTCCGGCACCCGCGGCGTGGCCAGGTAGGCGAGGACGACCGAGGCCGCGGCGGCCAGCAGCAGCGGACGCACGACGAAGCGTCCACCCGCCTCGTGCAGCAGCAGGCCGCACAGCCCGAGCAGGGTGAAGGCCAGCGCCGCCGGCAACACCAGCCAGGTGGGCGACACCAGTGCCAGGCTGTCGCGCAGGGCCGGCACGATCAGCACTGCTGCCGGCAGCGCCGCCAGTGCCGGCAGCGCGATCCTGTGGCTGGCAAAGCGCTGCGACAGCAGCATCAGCAAGGCCACTTGCGCCGCCAGCAGCGGCCACGCCAGCAGGTAGCTGGCGCCGGGCGCGCCCCAGCTCACGGCCACCAGCGCCAGCGTGGCGACGCAGACTATGCCCAGCAGCGTGCACAGGGCGCCGAGCCGGGCCTGCAGCCGGCGCTGCACCACGATGAAGCCGGCCGCCAGCAGCAGGGCAAAGGCCAGCACCTGCCAGCGGATGCCCTCGTCGTCGGCGAGCACGGCGGCGTCCCAGCGCCAGTCCAGGCCCGGCAGCGCGCCGTGGCCGAGGTGGACGATGAAGGTGACCAGGGCGCCCATGAACAGGAAGTTGAAGCCGGCGTGGATGATGTCGGTGCCGGCGACGCAGGCGCGGCGCATGGCGCTGCGGCACACCAGCACGCTCAGCACGCAGGCCAGCACGGTCAGGGGCCAGACCAGCGCATACGGGTAGTGCACGATGCCCAGGCCAGGCACCGTAAAGAACACCTGGCCGCGCGCGCCGGGTGCCGGCAGCGGACCGTTGCCGGCTTCGCGCAGCAGGGCCAGCATGGTGTCGCCCTCGTGCTGCAGGCTGGCGCCCGACAGGCGCTGCGGAATGTCGTGGACGGCGCCGCGTCCGAGGGTGCCGCCGCCAGTCGCGAACTGCAGCACGGAAGCGCTGTCCGCATGCAGCAACCCATCGGTATTGCGCGGCCGGATGTCGGCATACAGCTCGGCCATGAACGAATTCCCGTGGGGCGCCGGCGCCGCGCGCGCAAAGGCGGCCAGGGCGATGCCGTCCGCGTGCGCGGCATCGACCAGCGCCAGCGGTCCGCGGTTGCCCGGGTTATCGAAGCGCAGCAGCAGGCGCACGCGGCGTGCCCACGGGTGCGAGGCCAGGAAGCCGCGCGTGCCGAGCGCTTCGCCGCTGTCGGCGTCGGTGAACACGAACAGCACGTCGTTGTCGAGCGGCGGCCCGGCCTGCAGCACGCGCAGCGCTTCCAGCAGCGCCGCGGCGGACATGGCGCCATCGGCCGCGCCCAGCGTGCCTGCGCCGGAATCGTAGTGGGCGCTGGCCATGATCGCCGGCGCCTCGCCGGCGGCCGCTGCATGGTTTCCCGATGCGCGGCCGGGCGATGTTCGGCCTCGTTTATGTACCACGATGTTGTGCACCGTCGCCAGCGTCACGCGCACGGTGCGCATCGGGCCTTCCGCCGTCGTCTGCACGGTCTCGGTCTGGATCGCGGGTTCCAGGCCGAGGGCGCGCACCTGGGCGGCAATGTAGTCGCGCGCGGCGGCATTGGCGCGGCTGCCGGCCGGTCGCGGCGCCTGCGCCAGCGCGTTCACGTGGGCCAGCGCGCGCGCCGCCACGAAGCCGGATGCAGGGGCCGCGGCGGGCGCCGGGACCGCATGGGGCCGCAGCGACAGCCAGCCGATCAGGACGGCGAGCACCGCCAGCGACAGCGCCACGGCGGCGGCGTTCACGCCGGGCATGCCGGGCAGGGTTGGATCGTGGCGCATGCTGGTTCCCTTGGCATAAAAAAAGCCCGCCGGTCCGAGGGGGAGTAGGGCGGGCAAAAACGGGTTCGATGAGGTTCGGTGAGGCGGCCGCGCTAGTCGAGGGTCCAGACGTAGGCCAGCTGCGCCCAGCCGGCTTCCGCCACGCCGTTGTTCGACGCCGGCTTGAAGCGGCACAGGCTGAGGGCGTTCACGGCGGCGCGGTCGAGGTCGCGCGAGCCGCTGGAACGCTCGATGCGCGACGAGGTCACGCGGCCGTCGGTGCCGACCAGCAGCGCCAGCAGGGTGGTGCCGCTGATGCCTTCGCGGGCGGCGCGCACCGGGTAGTCGGGCAGGGCGCAGGCGTTCGGATCGGCCAGCACCGCCGTGCGTACCTGGCTGGCAGCGGCCTTGGCCTGCGACCCGGCCGGCGCTGTATCCGGCACCGCGTGCGCCGGTCCGGTCGTCGCCGGCGCCGGGTCGGGCGCGGTGGTGACATGCACCTGCGCCGCATCCGGCGGCGGTGACACGGACACGTCGGGTTCCGGCACCACCAGCGTGGGCGGCACGATCTTCGGCAGCAATTGCGGCGGCATCGGCAGCGGCGGCTGGGGCGGCGGCGGCTCGACGCGCTGCGGATCGAGCATGACCAGCACCTGCTCGTTGATCCGCGACAGGGATAGGTGGCGGCTGTTCATGGCGTGCATGAACAGCGCGCCGATGGCGACATGCAGCCCGGCGACCAGCAGGAACTTGCCGGCCTTGTTGCCACCCTCGTTCGTATGAGAAAACTGCATGGCCATCCTCCTTGTTGGTAGGTGTTGGAATTACTATATGCTAGGTACTAGCAATTTGCAAAGGTATTTAATAGTAGTATTTAATTCCACAAGTTGTCAGATCGCTTCTGCGGCGGTTGTATGGAATAATCGGGGAGGTGCTGCTGCGGCTTCGATGTCGTGGTAGGTGCAGATGCCAGAGACTGGCAAACCGATGTCGACGAATGCCCGGAGAATGTAAAGTGCAGAAAGACCAGAAGCCGATCCGCGTGATGCTGGCGGATGACCACCCGATCGTGATGACCGGTTTCGCCATGTCGCTGGCGGCCCAGGGCATGGAGGTCGTGGGCCAGGCCAAGACCCCGAGCGAGGCGGTGGCCATGTACGCCGAACAGAAGCCCGACGTGGCGGTGCTCGACATCCGCTTCGGCACCGAGCTGACCGGCATGGACGCGGCCCAGAACATCCTGAAGGCCGATCCGCAGGCGAAGATCGTCTTCCTCAGCCAGTTCGACCAGGATAGCCTGATCAAGGAAACCTACCGCCTCGGCGCCCACGCCTTCGTCACCAAGGATTGCGACCCGGCCGACCTGGCCGACGCGGTGCGCCACGCGCATGGCGGCAAGCTGTACTTCCCGCCGCAGATCGCCGAACGCCTGGCCAGCATCGCGGTGCGCGGCGACGTCTCGCCGCAATCGCAGCTGGACGAGCGCAGCCTGGAGATCTTCCGGCTGATGGCGGAAGGGCTGACCAACAACGAGATCGCGGAGCGGCTGAATTTGTCGAGCAAGACGATCAGCAATATCAGCCAGTCGGTGAAGGAGAAGCTGGGGGTGCATCGCCCGGCTTACATCACCAAGCTGGCGGTGAAGCATGGGTTGATCGAGCCCTGAGCTGGCGTGGAGCGGCTCTTGGGGTGCAGGCTTCGGATGCCCGGTATGGATTCCCGCTTTCGCGGGAATGACGGCTTACTATGCACGTCGTCCCCGCGAAAGCGGGGATCCATGCCGAGCAAGCTGGCCCGCGGCTTGTCCATCGTTGCACTCGTACTCGGCACGTCAGCCCAAGCCGCCAAACCCGACCCCGTCCACGACTACGGCTTCCAGATCGTCGCCGCGGACGACAGCGCCATCACCCGCCGCATCGCCGAAGACCTGGTCAAGCGCCTGGTCCCGATCTTCGGCAAGTTCCGCACCGAACTGGCCCAGCGCCGCCGTACCCTGTACGTCGCCATCGGCCCCAGCGCGTTGCGCGACGTGGCGGCGCGCCGCTGCGATTGCGTGGTCGTCTCCGCCTTCACCTCGAGCCAGGTCTACCGCGCCATCGCCGCCCGGCTGGTGCCGGCGCAGGCGGCGGCGATCACGGCGGTGTACGCCGAACCGGCCCCCGCCGACCAGTTGCGCCTGGCCGCGCTGCTGTACCGGCGCCCGGTGCGGGTGGCGGCGCTGCTGGGTGCCGACACCGCTTTCCTGAAGCCGGCGCTGGCGTTCGACAAGGTCACGGTGCTGGACGCCGCCCAGGGAGACGACAGCGGCGCCAGGAACGGCGACGACATCAACGACCTGCTGAACCGCATCGCCCAGACCGACGTGCTGCTGGCGCTGCCCGACGCCGCCATCTACAACGCCGAGAACTTCCGCAACATCCTGCTCTCGACCTACCGCCACAAGCAGGGCGTGATCGGCTTTTCCGCCGACATGGTCAAGGCCGGCGCACTGGGCACGACCTATTCCGAAGTCGAGGACATCAACACCCAGGTCGCCGAGATCGCGGCCGCCTACGTCGCCGGCGGCCAGCTGCCGGCGCCGCAGTTCCCACGCTACTTCCGCACCATCGTCAACGAGGGGGTGGCGAAGTCGCTCGACGTGACCGTGGACGACGCGGCGCGCCACTTCGCACGGCGCCCTCCCGGCGCGATACCGGCGCCGGCGCCATGACGCTGCGCTTCTGGCGCGGCTGGAGCATCGGCCTGCGCATGGCTTTCATCACCATGCTGCCGGTGGCGCTGCTGTTCTCGGCCTTCGTCGGCTACTCCTGGTACGCGCACCGGGCCCAGGTCGACGAGGAACTGGCCGAACGCGGCCGCATCCTGGCGCGCGCGCTGGCCGAGACCAGCGAGTACAACGTCATTTCCGGCAACCTGTCCGACCTGCGCCTCACCATCAACGGCCTGGTCCAGTCGGATACCAGCGTGTACCGCATCGACGTGGTCGATACCGCCGGCCGCACCCGGGTCGGCGTGGTGTCCGAGCACCCGATCCTGCCGCAGCCCGGCGGGCGCTGGTACGAGGCGCCGATCCGCAAGCAGGTGGTGTGGATCAACCTGTTCTCCGACAACGGCACGCCGCACGTGTCGGCCTCGAGCGACATCCGCCCGCCGACGATGACCAGTGAAGTGGTCGGCCGCGTGCGCGTGACGATGTCGCCGACCAACATGCTGGACAAGCAGGTGCGGCGCTTCCGCATCGAGCTGGCGATGGCGGCGCTGGCCTTGACCGCCAGCGGCGCGCTGGCCTTTATCCTGGCGCGCAGCCTGACGGTGCCGCTGCGCGAAGCGATCGCGGTGCTGCGCCGCATCCGCGGCGGCAACGTGCGCGTGCAGTTGCCGGTGACGACCGGCGGCGAGGTCGGCGAACTGCAGTCCTCGATCGGCGAGATGTCGGTGGCGTTGGACGACGCCAGGCAGGACCTGGAAAACCGGGTGGCCGAGCGCACCCGCGACCTGCTGGCCTCGCGCAACGAAGCGCTGCGCGCCGACGCCGACAAACGCAAGCTGATCCAGAAGGTCAACAGCATCATCGAGGACGAGCGCAAGAGCATCGCGATCGAGATCCACGATGAACTGAATGCATCCCTGATCGCGGTGCGCCTGGAATCGCAGACCATCCAGCTGCTGGCCAACAAGGCGCCTCCCGGTCCGGAAGTCGGGCAGATCGCCGTCAAGGCCCAGGCCATCACCAAGCTGGCGCTCGACCTGTACGCCAACGGCCGGCGCCTGGTGCGCCGGCTGCGGCCGGAAGTGCTGGACATGCTGGGCCTGCACGGCGCGGTCGAGGAAATGGTGAATCACTACCGCAGCGCCGGCGTGGTGTTCGATTTCCATACCGAAGGCGATTTTTCGAAGATCGGCAACGAGCTGGCGATTTCCGCCTACCGCATCGTGCAGGAAGCGCTGTCGAACATCATGAAGCATGCCGGCGCCGGTTATGCGCGCGTCAGCCTGGTGCTGTCCGAGGCCAGCGATGCGCTGCAGATCGAGGTCCGCGACGATGGCGAAGGCTTCGATCCGGCGCTGGCGTCGGAAGGCATCGGCATCATCGGCATGCGCGAGCGCGTGTTCGCGCTCGGCGGCAGCATCCAGGTGCGCTCGACCCCGGGCGAGGGCACGCTGGTGGCGATCGCGCTGCCACTCGGGGGTGCTTCTGAGGTATCTTAGCGATCTTGGCAACACCCTCACCGCACACACCATGTCGAATACATTGAAGACGCCTTTCGAGAAGGGCAACCAGAACCAGACCACCACCTGGGCCGACTGCATCGCCTGGTACGAAGACCTGGCCCGCCAGCATCCGCGCGTGCTGCGCTTTTCCCGCATCGGCACCTCGGATGCCGGCGTGCCGATCCACGCCGGGGTGGTCAGCAGCGACGGTGCCTTCAATTGCGGCGAGATCAAGCGCGAAGGCCGGCCGGTGTTCTTCAACAATAACGGCATCCACCCGGGCGAACCGGAAGGCGTCGACGCCTGCATGGCGCTGGTGCGCGACTTCTGCCTGGAACCGCAGCGCCTGGCCGCGCTGGGCAAGACCGTGTTCATCTTCATCCCGCTGTACAACGTCGACGGCGCCTTCAACCGCAACGACACCTCGCGCGTGAACCAGGACGGCCCCGAGCAGTTCGGCTTCCGCGGCAACAGCCGCCACCTCGACCTGAACCGCGACTTCGTCAAGTGCGACACCCTCACTGCGCGCGTCTTCAACGAATTCTTTACGGCCTGGGATCCGGACGTGATGGTCGACACCCATACCTCCAACGGCGCCGACTACGCCTACACGATGACGCTGATCCACACCCAGGCCGACAAGCTGGGCGGCGAGCTGGGGGATTTCCTGCGCGATACCATGCTGCCGCACATGTACGCCGAGATGGACCGGCGCGGCTGGCCGACCTGCCCCTACGTGAACCCGGTCAAGGACAGCCCGGACGATGGCATCGCCGAGTTCCTGGAAACCGCGCGCTTCTCGACCGGCTACGCGGCCCTGCACCACACGATCGGCTTCATGCCCGAGACCCACATGCTGAAGCCCTTCGCCGACCGCTATCACTCGATGCGCGCGCTGGTCGAGACGGCGCTCGACTTCACGGTCGCCAACGGCGAACGCATCGTGCAATTGCGCCGTGCCGCCAAGGACGCCGGCCGCACCCGCCGCGCGTGGCCGATCCACTGGAACATGGACGCTTCCAGCCCGTCCAGCTTCCGCTTCAAGGGCTACGAGGCGAAGTACAAACCCAGCCTGCTGGGCGACTACCAGCGCCTGTGGTACGACCGCAGCGCGCCCTACGAAAAGGACATCCCGTACTACAACCGCTTTCCGGCCGACATCGTGGTCTACGCGCCGCGCGCCTACGTGGTGCCGCAGCAGTGGCGCGAAGTGATCGAGCGCCTGCAGTGGAACGGCGTGCGCATGGAGCGCGTCGAGTCCGAGCGCGCGCAGGAAGTGGCCTGCTACCACGTCAAGTCGGTGACGTCGCGCCCGAACGCCTACGAAGGCCACATGTTCCACGACGACGTGCAGCTGGAGCGCGCCAGCGCCAGCGTCACCCTGCGCGCCGGCGACCACATCGTCTGGCTCGACCAGGACAAGGCGCGCTATGCGGTCGAGATGCTGGAGCCGCTGGGCCACGACAGCTTTTTCCGCTGGGGTTTCTTCAACAGCGTGCTGGAAAAGAAGGAAGCGTATTCGGATTACGTGTTCGAGGACGAGGCCGAAAAGCTGCTGCGCGACGAGCCGGCGCTGGCGGCCAAGTTCGCGGCGTGGAAAGCCGCCAACCCGGCGCTGCTGCGGGACCAGGGCGCGGTGCTCGACTTCATCTTTGCCCACTGCGCGCGCTGGCGCGAGCCGGAGTGGGGCCGTTATCCGGTCTTCATGATCGATTGAACCCGTAGGGTGGGCACCCGTGCCCACGCGAACAGGGGCCATACGCAACGCTGAACGTGGGCACGGCGTGCCCACCCTACGATAGGGGAGAACGAGAATGAAAAAAATCATGGTGGCGCAGGCCGCAACCCTGGCCTGGCTGACGGCCGGTGCCGCACTGGCGGGTCCCTCGGCCGGCCAGACTTATTTCGAGCGCAACTGCGCCAGCTGCCACACGGCGGATGCAAGCATGGGCTCGCGCGCCGGTCCCGGCCTGTTCAACGTGGTCGGGCGCAAGGCGGCCAGCGTCCCCGGCTTCAACTACACCGATGCGCTGTCCAAGGCCGGCGCCGCCGGCAAGACCTGGACCAAAGAGGAACTCGACGTCTTCCTGCGCGACCCCAGCAAGGACGTGCCGGGCACCGCGATGCCGATCGGCGTCGCCGATGCCAAGCAGCGCGCCGCCGTGATCGCTTACCTGGCCGGTCAACACGGCCAGGTGGCTACCCCCGCCACCGCAACCGCGCCGAAGGCGGCCGGCGGCGACAAGGCCGGCGCCTGGACCGAGGACAAGCCGGGCGACCTGCACCACATCACCGTCGCCGGCCTGGTGCAGCCTTTCGCCAGCGAGAGCGCCGGCAACGGCCCGAAAGTGGCGGCCCGCCCGGACGGCGCGCTGCCGGCGGTGCCGAAAGGCTTCAAGGTCACGACCTTCGCGCTTGATACCGGCAAGGCGCGCCTGGCGCTGCGCGCGCCGAATGGCGACATCCTGCTGGCCGACACCGGCAAGGGCCAGATCACGATCCTGCGCGCCAAGGGCGGCGGCGATAAGGCGGACAGCGGCAGCGTGTTCGCCAGCGGCCTGTCGCGCCCCTACGGCATGGCGCTGTGGCCGTCGGGTCCGAACCCACAATACCTGTACGTGGCCAACGTGAACTCGGTGGTGCGCATCCCGTATGCGGCGGGCGACCTGAAGGCCAAGGGCGAGCCGGAAACCATCGTCGACAAGCTCAGTGACACCACCGGTGGCCACACCACGCGCACGCTGGCGTTTTCAAAAGACGACAAGACCCTGTTCGTGTCGGTCGGCTCGGCCACCAATATCGCCAGCGGCATCGGCAACAAGCCGCCGCTCGCCTTGCCCGAGTGGGAAAAACGCCATGGCCTGGGCGGCGCCTGGGCCGAAGAGACCGACCGCGCCACGGTGCTGGCGTTTGATGCCGACGGCAAGAACCGCCGCAACTTCGCCAACGGCCTGCGCAACTGCGTCGGCATGCTGGTGCACCCGGACAGCGGCGATTTGTACTGCAGCGTGAACGAACGCGACGAACTGGGCGACAACCTGCCGCCGGATTACGTCACGCGCGTCAAGCAGGGCGGCTTCTACGGCTGGCCGTGGTACTACCTGGGCGACCACGAAGACCCGCGCCTGAAGGGCATCCGCCCCGATTTGAAAGGCAAGGCGATCGTGCCCGACACCCTGATCCAGGCCCACTCGGCGCCGCTGGGCATGGTGGTGTACCACGCCCCGGCGGGTGCGAAAAACGCCTTCCCGAAAGAGTACGACGGCGACATCTTCCTGGCCCTGCACGGCTCGTGGAACCGCGGCATCCGCACCGGCTACAAGGTGATCCGCGTGATGATGAAGAACGGCGTGCCGACCGGGCAGTACCAGGACTTCATGACCGGCATGGTGCTGAGCGACCGCGATGTGTGGGGGCGGCCGGCGGCGGTGACCGTGGCGGCGGATGGAGCGCTGCTGGTGGTGGACGATGCGGGTGGGCTGGTGTGGCGCGTGGCGCCGGCCAACTGATATGCATTGGAAAAAGCGGGACTTCCAGTCCGCCAGGCTTTATTATTTGGAAACATCTGGCGATGCGTCCGAATACAACGTCTGGAGAACCCGTGAAGATTCCCGCTTGCTTGCCGCGGCGTCTCGTGGCTGCCCTGAGCGTATCAATGGCGCTGGCACTTGCCGGCGGTGCGCAGGCGCAGGCCATAGCGGCGGCCGCGCCGGTCTTGCCGCAAACCGCCGCGCAGTGGCGCCAGTCCGCGATCGACGACATCGAGGAAGCGGCCCAACTCACCCGCGATAACCATCCCGGCGTCAAGGACCCCGCCAATCCGCAGTTCCTGGCCAGGCTCGACGAGGCCCGGCGCGCGGGCCTGCTGCTCGCCGGACAGGTCGTGGACGCGGCCGGTTACATCGCCGCGATCATGCGCTTCAACGTCAAGCTTGGCGATGGCCACGCCGGCGCCTACCCCAACCTCGACGACAAAGCGCTGCCGCCCGAACGCTGGCCCGGCTTCGTCGCCGTGTGGCGCGGCCAGGGGTTGTATGTGTTCGCGTCCGAAGCCGGCGGGCCGGCGGCCGGGGCCGAGGTCACGGCCTGCGACGGCAAGCCGATCAAACAGGTCATCACGGACAACCTGTTCGCCTTCAATGGCCGCATCGACGAGCCGGGCCATTGGTGGGCGCGCGGACGGCGCACCTTCGTCGAT
>JAKOOD010000235.1 GCA_022701635.1 Burkholderiaceae bacterium
TGTGGCTGGCCCGTGCAGCGCGCCAGCGTCTTGCCTTTGCCCAGAATCATCTCGGCAGCATGTACAGCCAGGGCCGCGGGGTGGCGCGCTCGGACAGCCTGGCGGCCTACTGGTTCGGGTTGGCGGCCGAGCAGGGCGATGCTTCGGCCCAACAGAATCTCGGCGACCTCTACCGCAAGGGCCGCGGCGTGCCGCGCCAGCCGGACCAGGCCGTCTCATGGTATTACAAGGCGGCCGAGCAGGACCTTGCCAGCGCCCAGCGCTTGCTCGGCGAGTGCTACCTGAACGGCGAGGGCGTGGCCGTCAACCACGCGCTGGCGATGGCCTGGTTCCGCAAGGCCGCCGTGCTCGAGGATGCCGCCGCCGAGGTCGAACTCGGCCTGATGTACCGGCGCGGCCAGGGTCCGGCCGGCGGCGTTCCGGCCGGCAACGTCAGCGCTCCGAGCACCGGCACCGGCGGCGAAGCCGAGGCGCTGCACTGGTTCCGGCGCGCCGCCGGACGCGGCCACCCGGCGGCCCAGCGCCTGCTCGGGCTGGCCTGCCTGGACGGCGTGGCCGGCTGCGATCCCCAGGGCGCCTACACCTGGCTGCAATGCGCCGCGCGCCAGGGCGATGCCGAGGCCCAGTTCAGCCTTGGCCAGCTGCTGTCCGGCGGCAAGGGTGGCAGCGGCCATTGCGACGAAGGGCGCGCGCTGGCCTGGACCACGCGTGCGGCCGAGCAGGGTCATGTGCTGGCCCAGTACAGCCTCGGCAACATGTACGCGCACGGCCGCGGCGTGGCGTGCGACCCGGCGCGTGCGCTGCACTGGTACCGCATGGCGGCCGAGCAGGGGGCGCCCAATGCCCAGTTCACGCTGGGCGTGATGTATGCGCATGGCCAGGGCGTGCGGCGCGACGAGAGCGCCGCCGCCGCCTGGTACCGGCGCGCCGCCGAGCAGGGCGACGCCAGCGCCCAGAACAACCTCGGCGTCATGTACGCCAACGGCCAGGGTGTCGGGCAGGACGACGCCTGCGCGGTGCACTGGTACGGCCTGGCGGCCGAGCAGGGCCATGCGCTGGCCCAGTACAATCTCGGCGGCATGTACAACAGCGGTCGCGGCGTCGAGCGCGATACCGTGCGTTCCTATATGTGGATGCTGCTGGCGGCCGACGCCGGCGATCCGGCGGCGAGTGCCAACAAGGCCATCGTGGCGCGGCGCCTGTCGCCCCGGCAGATAGACAGCGCGGTCGACATGCAGCGCGCCTGGCGCCGGGCCCGTGGCGTCGAGCATCCGGAGCGCCGCGCAGCCTGACACGGCGCGTGGCGGACGGGGCAGCCACTGGTTTGTCTGTTGGGCAATTCGCGTTATCATTGTTTTGTAGCATCTACGATAACCTTGTCCAAGAGTCCCATGCCCATGAAACGTCTCACCCTCGTGGCCGCCCTGGCCGCCGTGTTCGCCGCACCGCTCGCAGATGCCCAGACCTGTGCCGCCAACGGTACGCCGCCGAGCTACCCGGTCGCCAGGAAAGTCGACCAGACCGACAATTACCACGGCACCGTGGTCGCCGATCCGTACCGCTGGTTGGAAGACGCCAACAGCGCCGACACCAAGGCCTGGGTCGATGCCGAGAACAAGGTGACCCAGGCGTACCTGGCGCAGATCCCGCAACGCGAAGCGATCCGCCAGCGCCTGACCCAGTTGTGGAACTACGAGCGCTACGGGGTACCGTTCAAGGAAGGCGGCCGCTACTTCTTCACCCGCAACGACGGCCTGCAGAACCAGGCGGTGCTGTACACGATGACCTCGCTGTCCGACACGCCGCGCCTGCTGCTGGACCCGAACACGCTGGCGGCCGACGGCACCGTGGCACTGGCCGACACCGCCGTCAGCCCGGACGGCAAGCTGCTGGCCTACGCGACCGCGGCCTCGGGCTCGGACTGGAACGAGATCCTGGTGCGCGACATCGAGACCGGCAAGGACCTGAGCGACCACCTGAAGTGGGTCAAGTTCTCGTCCACGTCCTGGACCCATGACGGCAAGGGCTTCTTCTACAGCCGCTACGACGCACCTAAAGAAGCCACCAAGCTGGCCGACGTCAATTACTTCCAGAAGCTGTACTACCATAAAGTCGGCACGTCGCAAGATGCCGACGTGCTGGTCTACGACCGCCCCGACCAGAAGGAATGGCAGCTCGCCGGCCACACCACCGACGACGGACGCACCCTCTTGATCACCGCCTCGCGCGACACCTCGCCGAAGTACAAGGTGTTCTATAAGGACTTGAACAAGCCCGACAGCAAGGTGCTGCCGCTGGTCGGCGAGTTCGACGCTGCCTACGACTTCATCGACAACGTCGGCGACACCTTCTATTTCAGCACCGACAAGGCGGCGCCGCGCCGGCGCGTGGTCGCGATCGACCTGCGCAAGCCGCAGGAAGCCAATTGGAAGACCGTAGTCGCGGAAACCGCGCAGACCCTGCAGGGCGGCCGCATGATCGGCAACCAGCTGGTGCTGGAATACCTGGCCGATGCCCGCAGCATGGTCAGGATCACCGACCTCAAGGGCAAACCGGTGCGCGAGATCGCGTTGCCCGGCATCGGCAGCGTGTCGGGTTTCGACGCCAAGCGCAATGACAACGAGACCTTCTTCTCCTTCACCAGCTTCACCACGCCGACCACGATCTACCGCCTGGACATGAAAAGCGGCCAGAGCACCGTGTTCCGCCAGCCCAAGCTGTTGTTCAATCCGGCCGACTACGAGACCCGCCAGCAATTCTTCACCAGCCGCGACGGCACCAAAGTGCCGATGTTCATCGTGTCGAAAAAAGGCTTGAAGCTCGACGGCAATAACCCGACCCTGCTGTACGGCTATGGCGGCTTCAACATTTCGCTGACCCCCGGCTTCTCGCCGGCCTACCTGGCATGGATGGAGATGGGCGGCGTGTTCGTCGAGGCCAACCTGCGCGGCGGCGGCGAGTACGGCCAGCGCTGGCACGAAGCCGGCACCAAGCTCGGCAAGCAGAACGTGTTCGACGACTTCATCGGCGCCGCCGAGTGGTTGGTGAACAACAAGGTGACTTCGCCGTCCAAGCTGGCGATCAACGGCGGCAGCAACGGCGGCCTGCTGGTGGGCGCCGCCATGACCCAGCGTCCGGACCTGTTCGCCGCCGCGATTCCGCAGGTGGGCGTGATGGACATGCTGCGCTTTCACAAGTTCACGATCGGCTGGTCCTGGACCTCGGACTATGGCTCGTCGGACAACGCGGACGAGTTCAAGGCACTGGTGAAATACTCGCCGCTGCACAACCTGAAGCCGGGCACCTGCTATCCGGCCACCCTGATCACCACCGCCGACCACGACGACCGCGTGGTGCCGGCGCACAGCTTCAAGTTCGCCGCCACCGCCCAGGCCGCGCAAGCCGGCAGCAATCCGGTGCTGATCCGTATCGACACCAAGGCGGGCCACGGCGCCGGCAAGCCGACCAGCAAGCGCATCGAAGAGGTGGCCGATATCTGGGGTTTCCTGAGCAAATCGCTGAAGATGAGCGACACGGTCAACGGCAATGCACCGACCGTCGCCGGCGGGGCCGAGTAAGGAAACAAGTACCTCAACGAGTACGTAAATAAGTACGTAAAAAAGTAAGTAAGTCTGCGTAAAATTTGTAATGGCTGTGCCCGGCGCGCACAGCCTTCCCGCATAATTGAACGCCCGCGGCCGTGCCCTGCAAACATCGGGGTACGGCTTTTTTTCGTTTCGAAAGGAATGGTTTGTCCAGGTCGCGCTCCCCGCTCTCCTCCGTCCCGGTGGCATCGCCCCCATCCACCGCGGCGGGCGCGCCGACGGTCCCGCTGGTCGCGCCGGCCCTGCTGGCGGGCGCCGGCCGTATCCTGTTCGTGACGCACCTGGCGATCGGCGACTTCACCTACCTGCAAAGCTGCCTGCGCGCCTTCAAGGCGGCCTGGCCACACATCGAGATTCACCTCTGGGTCGACGAGCGCCGCCGCACGGCGGATCCGGCGGCCTGGCCGCACCTGCAGAAATACGCGCTGTTCGACTGGCTGGCGGCCTGCCCGTGGATCGCCAAGGTCTACGACAAGACCTACAGCCCGGCGACGCTGGCGGCGTCGCTGCAGGCCGCGCGGACCCAGGATTATCCGCTGGTGGCGGCGCTGACCGTGGTCGACGGCCACCGCTATGCGCGCATGGCGCGTTCGATCAGTCCGCGCGGCTTCATCGTCGGCCTGAAACAGGCGCCCGAGCGCTGGTTCAAGGGCCTGTCGCGCCATACCAGCTACCGCCGGCTGAACGGCAGCGTGCCGCTGTACCAACCCGGCAACTGCGGCGGCCAGCACATCAGCGACATCTACGCCGGCTGGTTCGCGCGCTTCTTCGGCCTCGACATCCCGCGCCAGGCGCGCTTCCCGGTGCTGGACATCCCGCCCGAGTGGCTGGCGCGCGCGCGGGCGCAGTTCGGCGAGTGGGGCATCGATGAACGGCCGGCGGTGTTCGTGAACGCCTTTTCCAAGTCGCCCGACCGCACCTGGCCGCTGGAGCACGTGGCGGCGCTGATCCGGGCGATGGCGGCGCGTCCGGCCTGGCGCGAGGCCGCCTTCATCGTGAACACGGTGCCGGAAGCGCTGGCCGAGACCCGGCGCATGGTGCGGTGCCAGAAAGATCCCGCGTTCGAGCGGGTGCGCCTGTTCAGCGCCGAAGACCATTTCTTCCAGCTGCCGGCGGTGATGCGCCTGTGCAGCCTGGTCATCTCGGTCGAGACCGCCGTGATGCACCTGGCGAATGCGGTGCAAGTGCCGGTGATCGCGCTGATGCGCTGCACGACGCCGGAATGGGTGCCGATCGACAGCGACAACAGCACCGTCATCATGCTG
>JAKOOD010000253.1 GCA_022701635.1 Burkholderiaceae bacterium
AACATCCTCAATAAAATCGCCGAGCGCATGGAGCAGAACCTGCAGTTGCTGGCGACCGCTGAAACCATCGACAACGGCAAGCCGATCCGCGAGACCATGGCCGCCGACATGCCGCTGGCGATCGACCACTTCCGCTACTTTGCCGGCTGCGTGCGCAGCCAGGAAGGTGCGATCTCGACCATCGACAACGAGACCTACGCCTACCACTTCCATGAGCCGCTGGGCGTGGTCGGCCAGATCATCCCGTGGAACTTCCCGATCCTGATGGCGGTGTGGAAGCTGGCACCGGCCCTGGCGGCCGGCAACTGCGTGGTGCTCAAGCCGGCCGAGCAGACCCCGGCGTCGATCATGGTGCTGATCGAACTGATCGGCGACCTGCTGCCGCCCGGCGTGGTCAACATCGTCAACGGCTTCGGGCTGGAAGCGGGCAAGCCGCTGGCCTCGAGCAAGCGCATCGCCAAGATCGCCTTCACCGGCGAGACCGGCACCGGACGCCTGATCATGCAGTACGCGGCGCAGAACCTGATCCCGGTCACGCTGGAGCTGGGCGGCAAGTCGCCCAACATCTTCTTCGAAGACGTGATGGATGCCGACGACGACTTCTTCGACAAGTGCCTGGAAGGCTTCGCCATGTTCGCGCTGAACCAGGGCGAGGTCTGCACCTGCCCGTCGCGCGTGCTGGTGCAGGAATCGATCTACGAGAAATTCATCGAGCGCGCGCTCGAACGCGTGGGGAACATCAAGGCCGGCAATCCGCTCGACAGCGCCACCATGATCGGCGCCCAGGCCTCGCAGGAGCAGCTGGAAAAAATCCTGTCCTACCTCGACATCGGCCGCCAGGAAGGTGCCGAGGTGCTGGCCGGCGGCGAGCGCGCCATGCACGAGGGCGACCTGTCCGGCGGCTACTACGTGCGCCCGACCGTGTTCAAGGGGGACAACAAGATGCGCATCTTCCAGGAAGAGATCTTCGGCCCGGTGGTGTCGGTGACCACCTTCAAGGACGAAGCCGATGCGCTGCGCATCGCCAACGATACCTTGTACGGCCTGGGCGCCGGCCTGTGGACGCGCGACGGCAGCCGCGCCTTCCGTGTCGGCCGCGCGATCCAGGCCGGCCGCGTCTGGACCAACTGCTACCACCTGTACCCGGCGCATGCGGCCTTCGGTGGCTATAAACAGTCCGGCATCGGGCGCGAGAACCACAAGATGATGCTCGAGCATTACCAGCAGACCAAGAACCTGCTGGTGAGCTACAGCCCGAAAGCGCTCGGCTTCTTCTGATCGACTGTAATGGCGCCACCGGAAGGAATGCCCATGACGACCCCGATCGACCGCGTGACCGCGACCCCCGCCGCACTGGATTTCATCGGCGAGCTGCGCCGGCGCCATGGCCCGCTGATGTTCTTCCAGTCCGGCGGTTGCTGCGACGGTAGCGCACCGATGTGCTATGCCGCCGGGGAGTTCAACCTGAGCGATACCGACGTCTACCTGGGCAACCTGGACGGAGCGCCGTTCTACATCGGGCTGGAGCAGTTCGGCTACTGGGAGCACACCCAGCTGATCATCGACGTGGTCGCCGGCAACGGCGGCATGTTCTCGCTCGATAACGGCACCGGTCGCCGCTTCCTGACGCGCTCGCGCCTGTTCAGCGACGACGAAAACGCCGTGCTGCAAGCCCAGGCGCCCGGCCGCGACGCCGGGTGAACGGCACCCACGATAAGAAGGAGATATGCGTGAACTAGCAATGCCGTATCACCACGTCTTCGCTCCCGCCACCGGCAAATCGCCGACCGGACCGGAAGCGGACGGCCTGTCGACCGCCTCCATGGTGATGGGTGGGCCGCGCACACGCGCTGGCGGCCCGCCTGCCGGGCGTCGACCTGCTCACCATCGGCAAGGATGGCCGGCTGTGGATGTCGGCCGACTTCCCGGCCGCCTGACAGGACTTATTTGAGATGCGGCAGCTTGCGATAGATCGTATTGCGCGACACCCCGAGGGCACGGGCGGCGGCCGAGACGTTGCCGCCATGGGCGTCGAGCGACCTGAGGATCGCGCTCAACGCCATGTCGTCGAGCTTGCCGCCGCCAGCTGCCGGCTGGGGCATGGCCGAGGGTGCTGCCGTGGTCGCGGCTTCGATATCGTCGAGGAAGTCGTCCGGCATGTGGGACAGGCCGATCTCTTTGTCGTCGCCGGCCATGATGGTGGCGGTGCGCAGCAGATTGGTCAGCTGGCGGAAGTTGCCGGGCCATTTATGGCGCAGGAACAGGCGCAGGACCTCGTCCGAGATGCGGTGGCGCCCACCGTCGGTCTCGGCGCTCAGGATCTTCTTGACGACGCATTCGAGATCGGTGCGCTCGCGCAGTGGCGGCAGCTTGACCACCAGACCGTTGAGGCGATAGTACAAATCCTCGCGGAACAGCCCCGCGGCAATGCGCTGGCGCAGGTTGTGGTTGGTGGCGCAGATCAGCTCCACGTTCACGGGCACCGGTTTGCCGCTGCCCAGCGGCGTGACCATGCGTTCCTGCAGCACGCGCAGCAGGCGTGCCTGCAGCGAAAAGGGCATGTCGCCGATCTCGTCGAGAAACAGGGTGCCGCCGTTGGCCTGCAGGATCTTGCCGGTCGCGCCCTTCTTGCGGGCGCCGGTGAACGCGCCTTCTTCGTAGCCGAACAGTTCGGATTCGATCAGGCTCTCGGGAATCGACGCGCAGTTGACCGCCACGAACGGTCCTTGTGCGCGCGGCGAATCGTTGTGGATGGCCTGGGCCAGCAATTCCTTGCCGGTGCCGGTCTCGCCCATGATCAGGATCGGGACGTCGCGTCCGAGCACCTTGTTGACCTTGTCGATCACCTGTGCGAGTTGCGGATCGCCGGTGTTCAGGTAGCGCAGGCCGGACAGGCGGCGCGCGGCCTTGGCTGGGGGCAGGGCGGTGTGCGCCGGCGCGGCGGCAGGCACGTCGACCGCGAACTGCGCCGGGAACTGCGCCGCGAACTGCGCCGGGGCCGAGGCGCCGGTCAGCGCATGCATGCCGTTGGTCAGGCGCAGCTCGGCGCGGCCGCGCACGCGTACGCCGTCATGCATGCACAGGTCGAGCAGGCCGGGCGCGGCGGCACGGTAATGATCGAACAGGGCCGACACGGGCAGGCCGAACAGGGAGCTGAAGGTGTGCGCCTGCAGCGCCGGATAGCTCAGGCCCAGCTGGAACAGGGCATTGCGGTTGGCGGCCAGGAAGCGTCCGCCCGGCGTGAACGAGGCGATGCCCTCCATCAGGGTACCGATGAACTCCGGCCGCGCATGGAAGTGCAGCGTGATCGCGTTTTCGAAAGTCGCCGCGAACATCTGGTTTTCGATCATCAGCGCCGACATCCGTACCAGGGCCATCGTATGCTTGTGGTAGCTGCGGCGGTCGCCGCTGACGTCGAGCACGCCGACCACGTTGCCGCGGTGATCAGTGATCGGCGCGGCGGAGCAGGTCAGGAAGTGGTTCGCGGCCAGGAAATGCTGGTCGGCGTGGACCGTGACCGGCGTCTTTTCGGCAATCGCGGTGCCGATCGCATTCGTACCCTTGCTTTCTTCCGACCAGGCCACGCCGGCCGTAAGCGCAACCCGGTTGGCTTTTTCCAAAAAATCAGCGTCGCCCAGCGAATGCACGATGACGCCGTGCGCATCGGTCAGCAACACCATGTTATGGGTGTTGACGATCTGCTGGTACAGCGTCTCCATGGCGGGAATCGCATGGGCATACAGCATGCGGTTCCGTTCGACCAGGGTGGCCAGGTCCGGGGTAGACAGAGGGCTGAAGTCGGGACGCCGGCTCGTGCGCAGTCCGAATTCCTCGGAGCGCCGGTGCGAGGTGGCGATCATTGCATCCATATCGGGCCGGGCGGACGATGTGGCGGGGATGACGGGACGGAGCAGGCCGGCTGCAGGGTATTGGTAAGTCATTCCATGTCTCCTGGTTGGCCCTGGACCGCGGCTCTGTGTAAGGGAATCGACTGTTCATGAATGTAGCACCTGTACCCGGGCGGAACAAACAAACTTGTGCCAAACGAGCACTTCTTCCATGGCAAGGCTGATGCCAGGGTGAGTCGCCAAAGCAACAGCAAGACTTGCGTTAGAGCTGAGCCGTTTGCTATAGTTGCGTCCCTGCTTCTGCAGCGCAACAAACACTGAACTGTATCAATCAGTTGAACAAGTAATTGAGCAGGTGTTTTGATAACACCGCTGGCGCTGAAGAAAAAGATGGGGTTGACGAGTTAAGCGAAGCACTGCATAATCTCACTCCTCTGCTGCTGACGAACACAACGATTCGCAGAATGCAGCCAGGCAGTACCGAACAAAGTTCTTTAAAAATTAACAGTCGATAAGTGTGGGCGTTTGATGAAGGTGCCGGCTGACTAGTTCAGCTGATTACTTAAATTATCAAATGTTCACAAAAGTATTAACGTTGCTCAGCAATGAGCGACGGTCAGTATCTTGAGTGAGCGACTCGGTAGCAATACCGATGGCAGCAATGCCA
>JAKOOD010000256.1 GCA_022701635.1 Burkholderiaceae bacterium
AGGGTTACCGCGTGCTGCTGGCCAAGGACGGCGTCGATGCGCTCGAGCAGATGCAGGAGACGCGTCCCGACCTGATGCTGGTCGATATCGAGATGCCGCGCATGGACGGCTTCGACCTGACCCGCCATGTGCGCGGCAACGAGGCCACCCATGCGATTCCGATCATCATGATCACCTCGCGCAGCGCGGACAAGCACCGCAACTATGCGATCGACCTGGGCGTGGATGCGTATTTCGGCAAGCCGTTCCAGGAAGACGTGCTGCTGGCGGCGATGGCGGGGTTGCTGGGGCGGGGGGCGCCGGCGGTATAAGGCGGCCTGCGGCAGTCGAACGTCGCCCCTGCGAAGGCGGAATAGCGCTCCCAGCGCTATTCCGCCAGGTTTTGCGCGTTATCGATATGCAGACAACTTGGACCCCTGCCTACGCAGGGGCGACGGTCATTCTTGCTTCAACGATTTGAAACGCGCCAGCGTCCGCGCCCGCGCCTGCTCATGGTCGACGACCGGCAGCGGATAATCCCGTCCCAGCACCACCCCCGCCTTGTCCAGCAGCGCCGCCTTGGCCAGCCACGGCGCGTGCATTGCCGCCCCCTCCAGCCCGGCCAGCTGCGGCAGGTACTGCCTGATGAACGCCCCATCCGCATCGAAGCGGCGCGACTGCGTCACCGGGTTGAAGATGCGGAACCACGGCTGCGCATCGCAGCCGGTCGAGGCCGCCCACTGCCAACCGCCGTTGTTCGAGGACAGTTCGTAGTCGTTCAGCTGGCGCGCGAAATAACGCTCGCCGCGGCGCCAGTCGATGCCCAAGTCCTTCGTCAGGAAGCTGGCCGTCACCATGCGCAGGCGGTTGTGCATGAAGCCGGTGCGGTTCAGCTGCAGCATGGCGGCATCCACCAGCGGATAGCCGGTGCGGCCCTCGCACCAGGCCGCGAACAGGGCGTCGGCCTGCGGTCCTTCGTCCCAGCGCACGGCATCGAAGGCCAGCTTGAACGACTGCGTCGTCACGCGCGGATTGCGCGCCAGGATCATCATGTAGAACTCGCGCCAGATGAGTTCCGACAGCCACACCGGCGCCCCGGGGCCGCCGCTGCCGTCCTCGATACGCGCGCGCAGCATGCGCACCAGGGCGCGGATCGACAGCGTGCCGAAGCGCAGGTGCACCGACAGGCGCGAGGTGGCGTCGCGCGCCGGGAAGTCGCGCTCGGTGTCGTAGCGCGCCAGGCGGTCGGCAAAGGCGGCCAGCGTGCGTTCGGCGCCATGCATCCCGGGTGCCTCGATCGGCGTGGCGCCGGGCCGGCATCCCAGGTCGTCGAGCGACGGCAGCGCGTGATGGGCGGGGCGCGGCGCCAGTGCGGCCAGGTGCGGCAGGGTCGCGAACGGTGCCAGGGCCTCGGGCTGGGCGGCCAAGCGCTTGAGCCAGGCATTTTTATAGGGCGTGAACACGGAGTAGGGGCCGCCCGCCAGCGTCAGCACCTCGTCCTTTTCGAAGATCACCTGGTCCTTGAAGGTCTGCAGGCTGCGGCCGGCCTGGCGCAGCGCGTCGGCGACGGCGCGGTCGCGTGCGATCGCCTGCGGTTCGTAATCGTGGTTGGCGTACACCGATTCCACATCGAGCTCGGCAGCAAGCGCGGCGATCTCCTGCGCGGCGCGCCCGCGCCGCACGATGAGGTAACCTCCGGAGGTGCGCAGGCGGTCGTCGAGTTCACGCACGCTATCGTAGATAAATTGCACGCGCCGGTCGTCGGCCGGCAAGCCGTCCAGGAAGTCTGTATCGAAGACGAACACGCCGACCACCCGGCGCCTGGAAAGCAGGGCGTGATGCAGTGCGGCATGGTCGTCAAGGCGCAGGTCGCGCCGGAACCAGACCAATGAATTTCTCATAGTCATCTTCTGTGTTCGGATTTATGTGCAGGGCATTTTACTGTCTACCATTACTCAATAGTAATGACTGGAAATGCAGCTTCCAAAGGCTGCGTCTGGAAATCAGTGTAAACTAGCGAAAAGCCCAAGCTTGACGTGTGCATACTGCGGTAAAAGGAGGTTCTGGAATCGCCGCCCAATGGCAATGCATGCATCGCGGGTTTCCAGCATTTCCGAAAGAGGCTTTGAAACCGTCGCGCGCATCGCAGACCGTCAGTGCGACGCGCAGCGGGTTTCAGAGCGTCTGAATACAGAGAGTGAGCCAACAGAGAGTATGAGCATGAAAAAAAGTAAGGTCGGCAACCCTCTTATCATGCCTGGCTTGTCCCAGGAAAGCACCGGCACGCTTCAGCCGCAGGTCAAGCAGCCCGAGTTGAACCTGGCTAACCACTTCCTGATCGCCATGCCGTCGATGGGCGATCCGATCTTCGGCGGCACCGTCGTCTATATTTGCGAACACAATGACAAGGGCGTGCTCGGCGTCGTCATCAACAAGCCCACCGACATGACGATGGAGGTCCTGTTCGACCGCATCGACCTGAAGGTCGCCGACGGGCTGCGCGAGAGCGTGGTCGACGAGCCGATCATGTTCGGCGGCCCGGTCCAGGACGACCGCGGCTTCGTGCTGCATTCGCCGTCCGGCCGCTACTCGTCGTCGCTGAACGTCACGCCCGACGTTGCCTTCACCACCTCGATCGACGTGCTCGAAGCCGTCGCCAACGGCAGCGGTCCGCAGCGCATGCTGGTCTCGATCGGCTATGCCGGCTGGAGTCCGGGGCAGCTGGAAGATGAAATCGCGCGCAACGGCTGGCTGACCGTCGGCGCCGACGCCCACGTGCTGTTCGACCTGCCGATCGAGGAACGCTACAACGCCGCCATCAAGCTGCTGGGCATCGATCCCTTGATGCTCGCCTCCGAGGCCGGCCATGCTTGAGGGAGTCGTGTCCCGGTAATGGTAGATATCGTTCTAGGCTTCGACTTCGGCATCAAGCGCATCGGTATTGCCATGGGCAATACCCTCACCGGACAAGCGCAGCCCCTGTCCGTGATCAAGGCCATCGACAACGCGACCCGCTTCAAGGTCATCGGTGAGCTCATCGAACAATGGCGCCCGGCGCGCCTGGTGGTCGGCGAGCCGCGCCATCCGGACGGCGCCGAGCACGACATGACCCTGCGTGCGCGCCGCTTCGCCAATCAACTGCACGGCCGTTTCGACCTGCCTGTCGAGCTGGTCGACGAACGCTATTCGTCGGCCGTGATCCAGGCCAAACGTGGCGAGATCATCGACGCCAAGGCCGCCGCCATCATTTTGCAACAGTACTTTGACGACCATGTCCAATCCAACTCCTCACGCTGACGCGTTCGACGCCGAGGCGCTGTACCGCGCCTTGCTCGACGCGGTCCGCGCCGGCCTGGCCGGCGTGTCCGACGCCGCCATCGTCGGTATCCACTCCGGCGGCGCCTGGCTGGCCGAGCGCCTCGCGGCCGACCTCGGCCTGGAAAAACGCCTCGGTTTCATCGACGTCTCTTTCTACCGCGACGACTATGCCAAGAAAGGCCTGCACCCGGACGTGAAGCCGACCCGCATCGACTTCAACGTCGACGGCGCCACCATCCTGCTGGTCGACGACGTGCTGTACACCGGCCGCACCGTGCGCGCGGCGATCAACGTGCTGTTCGACTACGGCCGCCCGCAGCGCATCATGCTCGGTGCATTGGCCGATCGTGGCGGCCGCGAACTCCCGGTCGCCGCCGATTTCGTCGGCGCCCACGCGCAGCTGGCCGCCGGCCAGTCGCTGTCGCTGACGCGCGACACCCAGGGTCAACTCTCGCTCACGATCGAAGACGACAATGCATAACCCGCAACTGAACAAGAACGGCGAGCTGCAGCACCTGCTCACCATCGAAGGCCTGCCCAAGGCCATCATCAACCACATCCTCGACACCGCCTCGAGCTTCGTGAGCATCTCCGACCGCGAGGTCAAGAAGGTGCCGCTGATGCGCGGGAAGAGCGTGTTCAACCTGTTCTTCGAGAACTCGACGCGCACCCGCACCACCTTCGAGATCGCTTCCAAGCGCTTGTCGGCCGACGTCATCAACCTGAACATCCAGGCCTCGTCGACCTCGAAGGGCGAGTCGCTGCTGGACACCATCGACAACCTGGCGGCCATGCACGCCGACATGTTCGTGGTGCGCCACGCGCAGTCGGGCGCGCCCTACCTGATCGCCAAGCACCTGAACGACACCAGGCAGAACCACGTGCACGTGGTCAACGCCGGCGACGGGCGCCATGCGCACCCGACCCAGGGCCTGCTCGACATGTACACCATCCGTCACTATAAAAAGGACTTCACCAACCTGCGCGTGGCCATCGTCGGGGATATCCTGCACAGCCGCGTGGCGCGCTCGGACATCCACGCGCTGACCACGCTGGGCGTGCCGGAAGTGCGCGCGATCGGCCCGCACACGCTGCTGCCGGGCGGCCTGGAACAGATGGGCGTGCGCGTGTTCACCGACATCGACGAAGGCTTGAAGGACGTCGACGTGATCATCATGCTGCGCTTGCAGAACGAGCGCATGACGGGCGCGCTGCTGCCGTCGGCGCAGGAATACTTCAAGAGCTACGGCCTGACGCCGGAGCGCCTGGCGCTGGCCAAGCCGGATGCGATCGTGATGCACCCGGGGCCGATGAACCGCGGCGTCGAGATCGACTCGCAGGTGGCGGACGGGTCGCAGGCAGTGATCCTGCCGCAGGTGACCTTCGGTATCGCCACCCGGATGGCGGTGATGAGTATTCTGGCAGGCGGACATTCCTGAGATGAGCATGAATTTACATATCAAGAACGGCCGCGTGATCGACCCGGCCAACGGCATCGACGCGGTGCAGGACCTGTACATCGGCGACGGTAAAGTGGTGGCTGTCGGCAGCGCGCCGGACGGCTTCACGGCCGCGCGCACCATCGACGCCGCCGGCCTGGTGGTCGCGCCCGGCCTGGTCGACCTGTCGGTGCGCCTGCGCGAACCGGGCTACGAATACAAGGCGACGCTGAAATCGGAAATGCGCGCCGCGATGCAGGGCGGCGTGACCACGCTGGTGTGTCCGCCCGATACCGATCCGGTGCTGGACGAGCCGGGCCTGGTCGAAATGCTGAAGCACCGCGCGCGCAACCTGAACCAGGCCAACGTGCACCCGCTGGGCGCCCTGACCATGGGCCTGAAAGGCACCGCGCTGACCGAGATGGCCGAGCTGACGGAAGCCGGCTGCATCGGCTTCGCCCAGGCCGAGCATCCGATCGAAGACACCACCGTGCTGCTGCGCGCCATGCAGTATGCAAAAACCTTCGGCTACACGGTCTGGCTGCGTCCGCAGGACCCGCATATCGGCCGCGGCGGCATCGCCCACAGCGGTCCGCTGGCTTCGCGCCTGGGCCTGTCCGGCGTGCCGGTGATGTCCGAGACCATCGCCCTGCACACGATCTTCGAACTGATGCGCGCCAGCGGCGCGCGCGTGCACCTGTGCCGCATCTCGTCCGCCGCCGCGCTCGACCTGATCCGCGCCGCCAAGAAGGAAGGCCTGCCGGTCACCTGCGACGTCGGCGTGCACCACCTGCACATGATCGACGCCGACATCGGCTTCTTCGACGCCAACGCGCGCCTGACGCCGCCGCTGCGCAGCCAGCGCGACCGCGAAGCGATCCGCGCCGCGGTGCTGGACGGTACCGTGGATGCCGTGTGCTCGGACCACACCCCGGTCGACGACGACGAAAAGCTGCTGCCGTTCGCCGAAGCCTCGCCCGGTGCCACCGGCCTCGAACTGCTGCTGGCGCTGATGCTGAAGTGGGCGCACGAGCAGGACGGCGACGATGCTGCGCTGGCGCGCGCGATCTCGCGCATCACGATCGACGCGGCGCGCACCGCAGGCCTGGGTGCCGGCACCCTGTCGGTCGGCGCGCCGGCCGACGTGGTGCTGTTCGATCCGGACGCGCGCTGGACCGTGGCCGCATCGAGCCTGGCCAGCCAGGGCAAGCACACGCCTTTCCTCGGCTACGAACTGGCGGGGCAGGTGCGGGCGACCGTGGTGGCCGGCCAGGTGGCGTACGAACGCCGGCCCGCCTGAAACATTCGGCGCTAAAATCGGACACGCCGCGGCCTGCGCGGCGTGTCCCGCATCGTTCACTACCTTGACTATCCAGCTCGGATGGCGCCTGGCGCGCCTCGTCTTTCACCTGCTGCGGGGCCTGGCCACCTGCGCCCTGGTGTTCCCGTGGGCCGGCGCGCGCCTGCGCGAGCGCCTGGTACGGCGCTGGTCGGCGCGCCTGCTGGCGATCTGCCGCGTGCGCGTCGAGCACATGGCGGGCGCCGCGCCCTTGGCCCGCGCGCTGATCGTGTCGAACCACGTTTCCTGGCTCGACATCTTCGTCATCAACGCCCTGCATCCCTGCCGCTTCGTCGCCAAGGCCGAGATCCGCGCCTGGCCGGTGCTCGGCTGGCTGGTGGCGCAGGCCGGCACCGTCTTCATCGCGCGCGGCAACCGGAGAGATTTGCGCCACATCTTCAAGGGCCTGGTCGATGCGCTCGGCCAGGGCCAGCGCGTCGCCTTCTTCCCCGAAGGGACCACTGCCAGCCAGGGGCAGCTGCTGCCCTTCCACGCCAACCTGCTGGAAGCGGCGATCGATGCCCGGGTGCCGGTGCAGCCGTACGCGCTGGCCTACGTCGACGCGCGCGGCGGCTGGCATGCGGCGGTCGACTATACCGGCGAGACGACCTTCGTCGACAGCATCCTGCGCATCCTGCAGGGCGAGCCGGTGGTGGCGCGGCTGGGCTGCCTGGCGCCGATCGCATCGGAGGGCGCGCACCGGCGCGACCTGGCGGCGCAGGCGCGCGCGGCGATCGCGCAGGCCTTGGGCGTGGTGGAGGTGGAGTAAGCGCCTGTCGTTGCCTGCGCTCCAGGCATGTCGCCCCTGCGAAGGCAGGGGGCCAAGTTCTGCCAGTGCTACCGATACGCCAGTAAGATACGCCAGCAACTTAGTTCCCTGCCTTGGCCGGGGCGACGTTTCAAAGTGGGGGGATTGGCGCTACTGCTTGCCGCCATGCGGCCTGTATTCCGGACAATCCACCTGCAGCAGCGAGCGGTCGTTCAGGCACACCGCCGTCAGCTTCCCGCCCCACACGCAGCCGCTGTCCAGGCCGACCAGGTTCGGCCGCAGCACCACGCCCATTGCCGACCAGTGGCCGAACACCACGGTGACGTCGGCCGTTTTACGTTCCGGCAGGTCGAACCAGGGCTGCAGGTCCGAGCCTTCCGGCCCCTTGTCGCTTTCCTTGTGCTCGAAGTCCATGCGCCCGTCCGGCCAGCACAGGCGCATGCGCGTCAACGCGTTGACGATGCAGCGCAGGCGCTCGATGCCCTGCAGGCCATCGTCCCAGCGGTCGGGGTGGTTGCCGTACATCTGGCGCAGGAAGTCGACCCAGCCGTCGCCGCGCAGCACGGCCTCGACCTCGCCCGCCAGGGCCATCGTCTGGGCCGCGGTCCATTGGGGCGGCACGCCCGCATGGACGAGCAAATGCGCATCGACGAACATCGCCATCGGCCGCCGGCGCAGCCAGCCGACCAGTTCGTCGAGCTCGGGCGCGGCCAGGATCTCGTCCAGGGTGTCCGAACGGCTCGCCTTGCGCACGCCGGCAGCCACAGCCAGCAGGTGCAGGTCGTGATTGCCGAGCAGGGCGTCGATGCGGCCCTCGCTCGCTTCCGACAAGGCTTTCATGCGGCGTAGCGCAGCCAGCGACTGCGGACCGCGGTTGATCAAATCCCCGACAAAAAGGATATGTGCTTGTTCCGGCGATGTCGCATCGCCGGCAATCCGGTCCAGCAAGAGGCCGGCTTCGTGGGCGCAACCCTGGAGGTCGCCAATGGCATAGGTTCTCATGGCTGGATACTAAATGATTCGGCCCGTGCGTGCAGCCATGGATTACCCGATTTTGCTCAATCGGGGCAGGGCAGGGCGCGCGTAAACTCCTCGGTTCCGGCCTTGACGCCGATTCGGCGCGATGCATTGCCTTGCGGGTAATTAAATAATAAATGTTTTCATTTCTCGTCAGCTTTGTCGTGTCCGCATTGTTGACCTTGCTGGTCATCCGGCATTCGACATTGCACGGTCCGGCACTCGACAGCAATTTCAGCGGCGTCCAGAAAGTGCACGCGCATGCGGTCGCGCGTATCGGCGGACTTCCCATATTTCTCGCGGTGACCCTCAGTGCGGCGATTTCGGCCTGGCGTGTTCCCGATCTCGGCTATTGGCTGCTGGCACTGCTGGTATGCGCGTCGATCGCATTTGTCGGCGGCATCGTCGAAGACTATACGGGAAAAGTAAGGGCCTCGCGGCGCCTGGTATTAACCATGCTGGCGGCCCTGCTCGGATATCTGGTACTGGATGCGAAAATCGCCCGCCTCGACATGCCGTTCTCGAGCTGGCCACTCGATTCGCTGTGGATCGTATTGCCGCTGACGATACTGGCAGTGGCCGGGATCGCGAATGCAGTGAATATCATCGACGGCTTCAACGGACTGGCCAGCGTGGTGACGATCTTCATGCTGGTGTCGCTCGCCTATGTCGGCTGGCAGGTGGGCGACATGTTCATTCTGGTGTCGGCATTGACGGTGGCGGGGGCGACCGCCGGTTTCCTGGTCTGGAATTATCCGGTCGGCCTGATCTTCCTGGGCGACGGCGGCGCCTACTTCATCGGCTTCATGCTGGGCGAGCTGGCGCTGCTGCTGGTGATGCGCAATCCCCAGGTATCCACCTGGTACGCGGCATTGCTGCTGATATATCCCGCTTTTGAAACAATATTTTCCGCTTATCGCCGAATGTTTGTAAGAGGAAAATCTCCGGCCATCCCCGATGGAATACATCTGCATAGCCTGATTTTTCGGCGGATCGTGCAATGGACTGTTGGTCCAAAGGAGGCGCGCGCACTGCTGAAACGGAATGCGCGCACGTCGCCTTACCTGTGGCTGTTTTCGCTCACCGCGGTTATACCGGCAACGGTGTTCTGGAAAAATACAGAAGTTTTGATATTCTTCAGTTTGTTGTTCATTATCAGCTACGTTTGGTTGTATGCGCGTATCGTTCGATTCAAGTCGCCGCGCTGGCTCATTTGGAACAAAAAAACTGATTAAACATCGAAGTTGTAGTATATTGAGACAATTGGTGATAATTCGATGAATTCGGTTCAACTCTACTTATAAGGAACGACGATGGATCTGTCTAATATGTCCTTGGGCGATTTGCGTAACCTGCAGGAGCAGATCAAGAAGGAAATGAAAACCCGCGAGCAGCAGGAAGTGCAAAAGGCACGCGAACAGATCCTGGCGATCGCACAAAGCGTCGGCATGTCGCCGAAAGACCTGATCAGCACCGCCAGCCGCGGCGCAAAAGCGACGGCGAATCCAGGTTCGGTCGCAGTTCGTTTCCGCAATCCGGACGATGCTTCGCAACAGTGGACCGGCCGTGGCCGCCAGCCGAAGTGGGTCAAGGAATGGGTCGAAGGCGGTAAATCGCTGGATAAACTGCGCGTCTGAATTTGATTCGTTGTTTAACGGGAGTGTTTCCAATCGTGGGAATACTCCCGCGTATTTGCGGATATTCCTATGCCGCGATTTGTTTCCATTCTGCAGTCCATTATTTCTCCCCGCCGCGCATTCGCGCATGTCTTACCAGAGTGGCTAACAAAGCGTTCAGGGCAAGACGCATCGTCGAAGACACTATGCTAGTACGGCGAGACGACGCAACGCCGCCATGAAGGTTTTGTCAGGCGCTTTCACCCCCACACCGCGCGCATTCCCATCGTTCTATCTTGCCGCTACAATATCGGCTTTTGTCTCTTGTTCAACACAAGGTAAACCATGGTCCCTCTTTCGAAAACGATTTTCAAGGCTTATGATATTCGGGGTGTCATCGGCAGCACGCTGGACGAGGGTATCGCCCGCAAGATCGGCCAGGCATTCGGCGCCGCCGCGCTGGCGAAGGGGGAGCGCAAGGTGGTCATCGGCCGCGACGGTCGCTTGTCGGGTCCGGGCCTGGCCAAGGCGCTGGCCGAGGGCTTGCAGGCCGCCGGTGTCGACGTGATCGACCTGGGCATGGTGGCCACCCCGATGGTCTACTTCGGCACCAACGTGCTGGATGCGCGTTCGGGCATCATGGTCACCGGCAGCCACAACCCGCCGGACTACAACGGCTTCAAGATGGTGCTGGCCGGCGAGGCGATCTACGGCGACGCGATCCAGGGTTTGTATGGGGCGATCGCGTGCGACGATTTCACGCCCGCCGCCAGCGCAGGCACCTATTCGACCCGCGACATCCGCGACGCCTACATCCAGCGCATCGCCGGCGACGTCAAGATCGCACGTCCGATCAAGATCGCGGTCGATGCCGGCAACGGCGTGGCCGGCGCCTTCGCTGGCGACCTGTTCCGCGCGATGGGCTGCGAGGTGATCGAGATGTTCTGCGAAGTCGACGGCCACTTCCCGAACCACCATCCGGATCCGGCACACCCGGAAAACCTGCAGGACCTGATCGAGAAGCTCAAGACGTCCGACGCCGAGATCGGCCTCGCCTTCGACGGCGACGGCGACCGCCTGGGCGTGGTCACCAAGGATGGCCAGATCATCTTCCCGGACCGCCAGATGATGCTGTTCGCAGCCGACGTCCTGGCGCGCAACCCGGGCGCCGAGATCCTGTACGACGTCAAGTGCACGCGCCACCTCGGCCCGTGGATCGCCGAGCACGGCGGCCGCCCACTGATGTGGAAGACCGGCCACTCGCTGGTCAAGGCCAAGCTGAAGGAAACCGGCGCCCCGCTGGGCGGCGAGATGAGCGGCCACATTTTCTGGAAGGACCGCTGGTTCGGCTTCGACGACGGCCTGTACACCGGCGCGCGCCTGCT